>QQUK01000187.1 GCA_008501655.1 Calditrichota bacterium | reverse complement strand
TGTTCCAGCCGATAAATAATTGGATTGATGAATTCACTCGCTCATTTTTCATCCGGACCCGGACGGACCATCGCAACGTAATCGAACGATTCTCCCGTCAGGTTATCTCTTTGTTTGACCCGGCGAAACTTCGTCAGATAATCGAAGAGACACTTAAAACGACCTTGCTTGTTGAGGATATCTTTTTTGTATTGTACGATGACTCCGTTGGTGAGTATGTGCTTCGTCAGGACAGATTTTCCCAATCACGAAAAATAATTAAACGTGAAGATCTGCTCTTACGGGGTATAAACCAGCTTGATTCACCGACATTTTTCCATTCATTATCTGATTTCAAAAAAGATTCTGAACTTGCCGACGAACTTGAACGGCGCGGCGTAAAATTGATATTACCTATGAAAGATTCGGAACATCTCTTAGGATTTTTAGCTTTATCGGCTAAAGCTGCCGGGTATAACTATTCCACTGAAGATATTAATCTGCTTGGGGTGTTATCCAACCAGATGGTAACAGCACTTACAAATGCCCGTCTCTATGTCGACTCCCTTGAACGAATCCGGCTTCAGGAAGAAGTTTCGATGGCTCGTCAGATTCAGCTTGACCTTCTGCCGACTGCTCCTCCGAAATATGACTGTATGAATATCTCGGCGCATTCAACCCCTTCGCGGACAGTTGGAGGTGACTTTTATGACTTTATCAAAAAAGATGACGGCAGATTAGGAATTTGTATCGCAGATGCTTCCGGTAAAGGTATGCCGGCGGCGCTTATGATAGCCCAGACACAGGCGATTTTAAAAAGTGAGGTTCATAACGGTAATCCTATCGATGTGATTCTCAGGAATATGAATCAGCAATTAGTCAACTCATCATCATCGGAAAAATATGTAACTTTATTTTATGGTGAGTTTGATATACAGACGGGATGGTTTGAATTTGCAAACGCCGGTCATAATTACCCGATAATTGTCAGGCAGGATTGTTCTGTTGAATTTTTAAAAACCGGCGGTCCGATTGTCGGGGCTTTGCCGATGATGAATTACACTTCCGAAAAAGTAAAACTGCAAAAAGATGATGTCATGTTTTTCTTTACGGATGGACTTTCTGAAGCGATGAATGACCGGGAAGAAGAATATACTGAGGAACGTATTCAGGCATTTGTATCTGAACATAAATCAAAAGAACCGGGTGATATTATCGACCTGATTTTAAAAGATGTCCGGAAACATGACCCGACCTATCCCCCGCGTGATGATACGACGATTATTTCTTTAAAAATAAATAACGGGTTTGAGCTGCATGAACGATAAACATTCTACTTTTGATGCTGAAAAATTAAATAAACGGAAAAATAATTTTTCAGGATACCAGTATTGTCCATATTGTCAGACAAAGCTTAAAACTGGCATATTTGACCATATCGAACGGTTGTATTGTCCGGAAGAGAACTGTGATTTTATTTTTTACCAGAATCCTGTTCCGGCAGCCGGCGCGATTGTGATTAAAGAGGGGAAAATCTTACTTGTCAAAAGAGCTCATCCACCGAGAATCGGAGATTGGTGTATACCCGCCGGTTTTATGGAGTACAATGAACATCCAACAGAGACAGCAGTACGGGAACTAAAAGAGGAAACGGGACTCGATGTAGAACTCCTTTCTTTTTTTGAGGTATATTCCGGTAATGATGACCCGAGAAATAATGCTGTTCTGATTTTGTACCTTGCTAAAGAGGTTGGCGGAAAACTGGAGGCACAGGACGACGCCCTTGAGGTTGATTATTTCGGCTTTAATGAACTTCCAGAAAACATTGCTTTTATCGCTCATATACAGGCACTTGCTGATTACCAAAAAAGATATCTCAAATAATCTGTTTATCAGTCGAAACTAATCTTAAATTAACAAATATAAAACTTGATTCTAAACCGAAAGCTTTGTTGTTTCAAAAGTATGAAATATGCAATAACACTCTATTTAATCATCATGATTTCTGCTGTGACTTTAGCTCAGGAGTATAAGGATTATAAATACTCCCGAAATCAGATTGATTATTTTCAAATCAAGTATAATAGAAGCTCTGATGATTTCTCATTTACCGGATATGGTGACAAAACAGTTACCTTAAGCGGCAGCACAGAAGATATAGATATTTCTAATAACACTGTTAATTTTAAGAATAATATTCTTTTTTCGGATTCATCATTATTCATAGCTGATGCCACATATAATCTTTTCAATATTACTGATACCCGTGTAGAAGAGATTGATGGTGAAATAACGGTCACATTTTTAACAACAGAATCACGGAGCAGACTTGAAAGATTTAAAAAAGGAAATAGGATTCATCTTTTTGAAGATTTTGAGATAGCTGCCGGAGATTTTTGCCGGGGATTAGCATTTAGTATCACAGGAAAAATCAAAGTTTCCGGAGAAGTAAACAAAGATATTATTTCATTGTTTGGCGAAATAGATTTATCACCTACAGCTGTAACCCGGGGCAATACGATTACAATCACCGGGGATATCGACTTTGACAAAGAATCGGTTATGTATGGGGAAATCTATGATTCTAAAAACAAAGGTCGCGGTCAAAAACATCGCCTGTTCAGAGATTTAAAAAATATTACGTATGCCCCTGCTCTTTCTTATGACCGGGTTGACGGACTTGGATTGTATGTCACATTTGAACATTTTGATATTGATTCGATTTATCCAAATATTGAGTTGAAGCTCGGTTATGGACTTGAATCTGACCGGGGAAGAATTGCTGTAAAAGCTGAAGAGACGATTAAGCGTAATATTTCATTGATGTTTGGTGCTGCATATTACAAACAACTTGTTTCCGAGGATACCTCAATTGTCGGTTCTGCTGAAAATACATTGTTTGCCCTGGTTGCCAGAGAAGATTTTAAAGAATATCGGGAATCCAAAGGTGGTAAGATTTACTTTAAAGCGATACCATATAGTAATTTTAAGGTTGAAACCGGATATGCTTTTTATGATTCTAAATTTCTACCCTCACAACGACATCTCTGGTCACTTTTTGGAGGGAGTAAACTATTCAGTTACAACTTCAGACAATATGAGGATGTGTTCAGATCTACCAATATTGCTGAAATTGACTCTGCATCGATTGGGAAGATATACTTATCGGCTTTTTATTCCAATAAAGATTACCTTGAACTTTATTATGATACGTATACTGAATCAAGATTTTATTATGAGAATGCTTCGGATGGTTTAGGATCTGATTTTGAATATCAAAAATTCTCTCTCTCAGTTTTGCATAATCAGAAATTAAATAATAATTTTTCATTTACTAATAAGTTCAAGCATGCTAATTCTGATGGGTATCTCCCCTACTTTACCCGATATGGTCTGGGAGGTTTGAGTACTATTCACGGATACGCTCAGAAGGAATATATCGGAACCAGATATTTTCTATTGAATTCCGAACTCAGATATCATTTTGTAAATTCAGGATTTGGATTTTCGGTTATGTATGATGCCGGAAAAATTGCCAATGACAGAAAACTTGATTCTGAGATTGAATTTAAACAATCAGCCGGTTTAAGCCTCTTTTTTGAGGAAGACTTTAAACTGATGATTGCAAAACGGCTGGACAGATCAGAAGGTAATTCTCCCAGAATTTACATCAGATTTAACCGAAATTTCTAAGTTTTACTCATTTTCTCCAATCAATCTTTTGCTTCACATCTTCATATCACACCCTGATAAACGATATATATCATTGTTATTTAATAAGATAAGCCGATATAACTGCTGATTAGTATTCCATATAACTGCTATAATAATAATTCCTGAACCAAGCTAAAACTGCTTGAGCGGTAAATAATTAGAGATTATTACCGATACAATAGGTAACAAATAACGAAGTAGAAGGTATAGCTTATAAACTGAAAATAAAGAACGCCTATGTCTGACAAATATGGTTTTAATGATACCGGATCTCTCCCAATCGATGTATTTGCTGATTTAGAAGCAACTCTTGATGAGGTAGCTGAGGCAAATCCGCGGATTGAGAATTCGAATGATGGGGCTAACAAACATTCTGAAGACTTACGTGCCATACTCGAGGCATCGCTGATTATCAATTCATCATTAGTGCTTGAAGATATCCTCCAGTCGGTAATGAGTAAAGCTATTGAATTGATGCAGGCTGAACGCGGTCTGGTTATGCTATTAGATAGCGATAGAAAATTACAGATCAAATCAGCCTACAATTTGGAAAAAGGTGAGATGACAGATGAAGATGTTAAAATCTCATCATCAATAGCAGCGCAGGTAGTCTCAACCGGAAAAGCTATCTATACCTCAGATGCTCTTTCTGATGAACGGTACGCAAACAAACAATCTGTAGTTGAATTGCACCTTCGTTCTATCATGTGTGTACCTTTAAAGATTAAAGATGAATTGGTTGGTGTTATTTATCTGGATAATTCATCTGAATCCAAAATGTTTTTAAAATCTGATTTATATCTTTTTGAATTATATGCTCAGATGGTTTCCAATGCTTTGGATAATGCCAAAGTGTATGAATCACTCAAGAAGTTGGAACGGTACAACAACTCTGTAATTACAAAATCTCCGGTTGGTATAATAGTAATCGATCCGAAATGTAACATTGCGACTATTAACTCTGTTTCTCTTGAAATTTTTGATATTAACAGGGACAGCGTTAGTACGATTGCTGAGATTGACGGTAAACCGACTAATTTCATTGACCTCCTTCCGGAAAAAGAACGTGCCCGCTGGCGGTATATGATTAATTCTACTTTAATGTCCAAAGAAGAGTTTTCTAATGACCGCTATTTCCATAATACCGGTTATGTTGAAAAAGTGCTTTCAATAAAGATATCACCGCTTGAACTGTTAACGTCCGGTTCAGATGGTCTTATTATGACCGTTGAAGATATTACAGACAAAGTATTGATGGAAAAATATGTCATTTTATCCGAAAAGCTGGTAGCAAAAGGTGAAATGGCAGCATCGATTGCTCATGAATTAAACAACTACCTGGCAATTGCCTCTAATAATGCTGAACTTTTAGCAATCAATGTTGATAAAGGGAAGCTCGATAAGATTCAGCATAATGCAAAATCAATTGTTGATAATATTTTTAAAATCAAACGATTCGTCGATTCTCTGATGGACTTCTCCAAACCGGAAACTGAGTTTATCAGTTATGATATAAAACATTTAATAGAAGACTTACTCTTCTCCCTCCGTATCCAGCCAAGGTTTAAACAGACGCAGTTCACTATTGATCTGAAAGCTGATATTCCGAATATTGAAATGGATGTCGGGCTTATTCAGCAGGTCCTGATGAATCTCCTGAATAATGCTGCTGATGCTATTGAAGATCGGGTAGTCAAAGAAGATAATCCTGATCTGCCCCGTGAGATTTCAATGTTTGCATCATATGATTCCCAGAACAGTAATGTCATAGTAACTATTGCTGATAACGGAATCGGAATGTCACAGGAAACACTTTCAAAACTGTTTACGAAGCATTTTACAACCAAAAAAAGTGGTCATGGATTGGGGCTCGCTAATTGCAAGAAAATCATCGAGCAACACAATGGTGAGATGGAAGTCGATTCAACCTATGGTGAAGGTACTGAGTTTACTTTAATACTCCCAAAATCCAGACCGACTGAAGAATGAGTTCCTTATGCTGCCGACAACCCTCGAGGCAAAATATAACCTGCTTGACAAGCTAGGGGTCGGCGGTACTGCAGTTGTATATAAAGTTCAGGATAAATCCACCGGAAAGCTCTATGCTTTAAAACTGAAATCTGATTCTGTCGAAAATACAGATATAGATTTCAGCATGCTTGCGAAGCGAGAATATGAACTCATACATCATTTATATTATCCCGGCATTGTTAAAATACATGAAATTGATACAAATCACTCAGATTATGTCCTATTGGATTATTGTGAAGGTCAGGTTCTTGATGAAGTCGGTAAAATTGAAAACCTGACAAGTGCACTGAATATTATTTCTTCAATAGCGGTAAATTTAGAGTATATACATACTCATAAGATTATCCACGCTGATTTAAAACCTGAAAATATATTTCTTCCCGTTGATATAAATATCTGTAATACAGAAAAGTTGTTTTACACCAAGTTTTTTGACTTTTCGTTAGGTAAAAATCTAAATGAAGATGGCACTAATCGAGTCGGTGTAGGCACTATCGGGTATATGGCACCTGAAATAATTGATACCAATAATGTAACAACCAAATCTGATTTGTTTGCATTAGGTGTTATTGCTTATCAGGTTTTAACCGGAGAACATCCTTTTATCAATGAAGATACCGACCCGGTACTCATTAACAGTAAAATAAAAGAAGAGAAGCCGAAAAATCTTACAGAATTTAGACCTGACTTATCTGATGAAATTGTTTCTTTAGTAGAATCATTACTTTCCAAAAATGAAGCGAAACGACCTAAGTCAGCCTGGGAAGTTTGTTCCCGATTAGCAAAATGCGGAGCATCATTTCCTTATAAAAAAGCGATGCATCCCAAGTATTTTGTCCAGAAAGAGAATCCTGACAAAACTTTCGATTTTTTGAGTAGCGAGGAAAATATACAAAACGAGATACAAGCAAAATATGATACTTTTGAAAAGATACGGTTGTTTCTGTCAATGAATTTTACCAGAAATAATATACGATACAAAGATGGATCTTTTGTATTTGTAAACCATCCGTACACTCCGAAGAAAATAATTCATCAGGAAATTTCAAATTACATTATTCTTCCACAAAAAGAAAAGAAAGAAATACTAACCAGTTCTATTATTAATGATACTGAATTATCTGAGAGACTAAATCTCTCTTTTTCAAAAAATCTGATTTTGAATGAAATTCTTCCCTATCTCTTACATACTCAGACAATCAAAAGAACAGCCCGAAAGTATGCACCAATTATCAAAGAGATGGCAAATTATCGAACTGCTGCTGAATTATATGTAAAAGCCGGGGATATCAAACAAGCCGAGGATTGCGCTTATCAAGCGGCAGCAGAATTGAGAAATGAAAACAAAGCATCTGAAGCACTTCGATTACTTCAAAAAGTAATTGAACTGGCGGAGTTTACATCCAATCTGTTTATGGTGCGTTCCCTCATAAAAGTCAAAGCTGATATCTTCAAGGATATTGGAGAAACTGAAAAATCAGAAAAAACATACACGTTGTTAATCAAACTGTTTGAGGATCACAAAAATGATAAGCTTCTTGCAGAAACATATAAAAACTTAGGTGATTTATATAAATTAAAACAATCCCCTAAAAAGGGTATTACGGCTTTGAAAAGGGCACTTGAAATCTATCAGGAACTCGGGGATGAACTTGAAATTTCACACACGTATAATAATTTAGGTACAAACTATTGGATAGATAATGATTATGAAAATTCTACTTCGTACTATCGGAAAGCTCTTCGAATACAGCGAAAACTAAATGCTCAAAAAGAAACAGCCTCGACCTTGAACAATATAGCTATCATTCATACTATCAAAGGCAGGTTCTCCCGGGCGATCAAGATTTTTAATATATGCATTAAAATCCAAAAAGAGATCGGCATCAAATCTGAATTAGCCAGAACCTTAAACAATGTCGGGTATTGTTATCTTGTATTAAGCGAATATGATAAATCTGTGGAATACACCCTTGAATCATTAAAATACAACCAAGAGATCGGTGCCCAAAAAGAAGTTTTGATAAATCTGGAAAATTTAACAACAATGACATTCATTACAAACCGTTTAAATGATTCAATTAGATATTTAAAAGAAGGTATCAGAATCTCAACTGAACTTGGCGACGAATTACAAATCGGTATATTTAAAGTTTTTTTAACTTCTGTATTTATCAAGATGGGCAGGCTTCGGGAGGCTGATGCAGCATTTAATGAGATCGATCGAATAATAGAACACCAGGATGACATATATTTAAAATCTATATATTTTCTTGAAAAAACTCAACTTGCGACTCAACTCAATAATCATACTCAGGCAAATGAATATATTAAAACCTTATATGAGTTAACAGAAATCCTTCAAGATAAAACCGTGCTCGTCAAGACGAAATTACTTGATTCATATTTTGCTGATAGTGATGAGATTATTATCGAAAATGCCAAGCTTATTGATGAGTTAAAACTAAATCGTGAAAATTATCTGAATATGCATAACCACTTACATTTTTGTCTGCATCATTCTCTTGATGAAAAAGCTTCACAACTTGTTAAAAAACTTGAAGAGAAATCAGAACTTATCAAAAATGATATAGAATGCCCGGCAATTTTTAACACAATGAGTGAGTATTATCTTAAAAATGATGACATTGAAAAAGCACTTGCATACATTACTATATCAAAAAAGACAGCAAAGTCGAGTAATTTGGTATTTGAGTTTCTTCGCTCTGAGATAACTGAAGGTAAGATAAGAAAGAACAAAAACGAACTTGAAGCTTGTTATGCTTTATATCGTTCGGCACTTGATACGGCAAAAAATATTGCATCACAAATCAGTGATGATTCGGTTCGACAGTTGTTTCAGCAGAAAAAAGAGATTCTCTTTTTAATCAAAGAGATTAAAGAGTTATCAAACCTATTAAGTCATAAAAAAGAGCAGGTAAATTAATTACCTGCTCAAGTATTACATGCAATTAATTTGCAAGTTTACTGACCACCAGCGCTCATGCGTGGTGCGATACGAACTTCGAGTTTTTCGATAGTCAGTTTGTAATCTGTCATGTAACCACCTCCTAATGTGATTAAGTTGACGTTTCCTTCCTATGGTGAAGGGCTAACACTGTTTATCCAACTAGGATATATAAAAAATAACTTATTTCATTAAAACGTCAAGCAGTTATGGTGCTTTAAAGTCTATTTATTAATAATAATTTAAAAAAACGCTGTTTTTAATACCAAAATCAAAGGTGGGAATTTTTTTCCAATGCGATGCGATCTACCAAAAAGACCAGAATTCTACGCGAATTATTGAAGAAACACGTCGCATTACAAGATTGAAAAGCGAACTGTCACCTATTTCAATTTTGGCATAGCCGGTCATTCCTTTGTGCAGGAAGTCATTTTCATTGTTGAGAACAACCGAGACCATGAAAAATGCTTTATCATTTATGATAGTCGCATCACGCGGGATATGAACGACTTCACCTTCGAACACTTTTGAAATATAAGAACGGACTTTCAATTTAACCGGTTGGTTTTTTTGAATAAGGTCAATGTCAAAATCAGACACCGGCACTTTGACTTCCACCTGTTTATTATCTATAACCGATAAAAATTTATCGTTATCTTCATTGATGACAACCGAGCCGGAGATAGATGTCACAATCGACTGGGCATCTTTTTGTGTTTGCAGAAAGTTCAACCGTGCATTCTGTTTTTCAATCTGTGATCTGATGACCGCTTCTTCCTCCGGCTTCGGAGGCGATTTGAGGAGGTTCAGTTTTGCTTTTCTATTTTCGAATTCCGCTTTGGCTATCTCTGTTTTGGAAAGGGCTGTTTCGTATTGTTCTTTTGGAATAAGGTTTTTGTCAAAGAGTTCGTTGAGTCTGAGTTGATCGCGCTGCGCCTGATCATAGGCTGCCTGGGCAGCATTGACCTGTGAAACGGCTTCATCAACCTCTTCCCGCTTTGGAGGTGATTGCAGTAAAGCGAGATCATTCTCCAACTGATGCAGAATAGAACGTTCTGCTTCAATTTCTCTGGTAACTTGATTCGAGACTAAAATGGCAAGAGTATCCCCGGCTGCAACAGCGTTTCCATCTTTTACATACGGAATCAGCTCAAGAGAACCAAGTTCAAGTGATGCCATCTGGATATAGCTTGATTTAAGTTCTGAGTCTATCCCACCCTGCTGAAATTTCTTTTCGAGAAGACCAAGATCGTTTAGGAGCAGAGAAAATTCTGCTATCGGTTCAATAGTAACTTCCCCGGTCACCCTATGTGTAAACGGAATGAAGAAAAACAAAACAATCAGAAATGCGATGACAACAATGTATGAAACAAGTCGGAATGGTTTTTTCATTATATCCTTTAAATATTTTATATGCTGTACAAATCCTTTGAACGCATTTGAAATATTTGTTCTTACAGCAAAGATAATGGCTGAAAATAATAAAAACAACCCGATATAGCCAAATTTTTGATATAAAAATCCGGCAAAAACAATCAGAATATAGAGTACAATAAAAATAGTGTAAATCAATGCCATAACAGCATATATGAGATAAATACGACGCTCTCTCCTGTTTACGTCCACCTTTTCAATCGGCCAACCGAGAACGATTCGCTTAAAAACATTTGAAAGGTAAGTAAATGATTTCTTCCGTAGATTTGGAATTTCTAAGATGTCCGAGAGCAGATAATAACCATCAAGTTTAATAAGGGGATTTAAATTAAAAATGAATGAAACGATAATAATCAGGAGAATCAATTCTGCGACTGTGTTTACAAAAGTACCTTGAACTGTTACGCGCCAAATTATAATTGAGAAGGCAAAGAGAATAAACTCAGAATATAATCCTGCCCAGGTTACGCCAAGCCGATGGCTTTTTTTCTTAAACAACCATGCGTCTGAAATGTCACAATAAAAACAGGGTTGAAAATACATAAACAAAAAACCCATCTCAGATACCTGTCCACCGAATAGCCGGCAGGCTACGGCGTGGGCATATTCATGTATTATCAAAAGAACAAATGAGGCGATAATAATTGTTATTATTGAAGATATACTAAAAATAGATTCAAGAGAGACAGAAAAGTTCGATGCTTCAACAGTGAATAAAATCAAACCTCCGATTATAAATAGAATCTGCAATAAATACCCTATTGTCGAATGAAACGGCCGGTACATGTTGGTAAGCAATTCAAGAGTCTTTCCCGGTTTGAACGCTTTCAATTTTATAAAGAGAAGTTTTGAAAAAAGAGATTCCCTTTTCTCATTACCAAAACTTTTTCGCGAGACAACCTGTTCTGCCCTGCTGTTCTCCAGAAAAAACTCATTTTCCAGTACATCAACAAACTGTTGAACAGCTTCTTCGTTTATATTCAGTTTAAATTTTTGCCGAAATTTTTCCGCAATACGATTATAAGGAGTTACACCATCAAGTTGGCTGATGAGCCAGTATTCTGGTGGACGAAGTCTGAAATAATTCGAGCGGATGGGGTCTTTGATATTTACGACTTCTTCTCCATCTATAACCGCTTCTGAAATTACTAAATCAGTCCGTAATTTAGCATATGATGACATAGCAAAAATGTACGAATCGAATTTAATTTTCGCAAGATGAATAATTTAAGCTATTTGCGGAGGGTTTCAAGAAGCTGCTTATTATAGTAATCAATAAGGGTGTCCCTACGAATGATACCGATAACTTTATGAGCCTCATACTCGTTGACGACCGGAATAAGTCTGAGATCGACTTTATTAAACATCTGAAGAGCTGTCTCCAGATTATCATCAAAATTCAAAACAATAGTATTATTTTTCACCAGATCCTGTGCGATAACAAGATAATCAAGGGAATGCTGGGAAAGAATGGAACGGATATCCTGAAACGAGATAACTCCGCTGAGATTTTTTTTATCATCAAGAACAACAAAGTATGATTCAGTAGAGTTTTCTATTGTCCTGAAAATTTCAGCGAGTGGTGTAGACGGGTGAATGGTCACAAAATCAGTTTCCATGATTTCCTTCACCTGATGTGAGCGGAGGACATTGATATCTTTACCACCGCGAATATCGATGCCTCTTTTAGACAGTTTGATCGTATAGATTGAATGTTCGAACAATCTTCCTGCTATTAGTGCCGAAAATACTACTGTGACCATTAGGGGGAGGATAATACGGTAATCCGATGTCATTTCAAAAATAATTAAAAGTGCAGTTATCGGAGCATGAGTTGTAGCTGCAACCATTCCAGCCATGCCTACTAATGCATATGCTCCCGGAGTTGCGGTTGATTCCGGGAAGAGATAGTTTACCAAGTAGCCAAAAGCACCACCGGCGACCGCTCCCATAAAAAGTGAAGGGGCAAAAATACCGCCGGAGGATCCTGAACCAAGAGTCATCGATGTTGCCAGAACTTTTAATACTATCAAAACAAGCAGTATCCCGATACCTATCTGTCCGTATAAAGTCAGTTTGATTGTTTCGTAACCGTCAGCGAGAACCTGCGGATAAAAAAGAGCTATACCGCCAAGAAGTAGTCCGCCGAGAGCTGGTTTCAGATACGGGGACATTTTTAAATCATCAAAAAAATCTTCGATATAATCAAGTACTCTGGTGAATACAACGCCGTATCCCCCGAGGATGATACCCATGAGTATATAAAGCGGAATCTCCCAGGCAGAGACTAATGAATAATCCGGGACATCAAAAGCTGGGTGATTACCCATAAGCGAACGGGTGACTACCGATGCAATAACCGAAGAGATAATAACCGGGGAGAATGTTTTAATGGCGAAATCACCTAAAATAATCTCTAAAGAAAAGATCACACCTGCGATCGGGGCATTAAAGACCGATGAGATACCGGCAGCAGCACCGCAGCCGACAAGAATTTTGACCCGGTCTGAGGACATTCGGAACATTTGCCCGATTGTTGAACCGATAGCCGAACCAATCTGGACAATCGGTCCTTCGCGGCCTGCAGAACCACCCGACCCGATACAGATAGCTGAGGCTAATGTTTTTGCTGCAGCAACTCTGGGACGAATAATACCACCCAGACGGGCTACGGAGTTCATAACTTCGGGGACACCATGACCTTTGGCTTCGGAGGCAAATTTATAGACAATGGGACCGACTAATAATCCGCCAAGCATCGGGATAAAAAGCAATGAGAATTTAAAATCCCATTCCCCGATAGCCTTGGTCAGGAGGTCATCGGTTAATCCAAAAAATAGATTATTACAGAATTCAATTAAATGGATAAATCCTATTGCTCCTAATGAAGTGGCCAGACCAACGATTACAGCCAAAATAATCAGTATATTGGTCCCTGAGAGCTTGAGTTTTTTTAGGGATATATCGAATTGAGGCAGATTCATAATGGTTAGAATCTATCAATTTAAAATAATTACACAACATATTAATTCATAAATTTCATTTTCTTCACAAATGTAAGATTCATTGACAGAATGATATACTATGACTATATTTTTAATAGAAAACGTGGAGGTATTATGAGATTATTCCTTTTATTCATATTTAATTTACTCCTCATTTCAGGTTCCTTTGCACTTACTATAGAAGTACCAGATGATTATGCATCGATTCAAACTGCCATAAATGCTGTTAACAGTTTTGATACAATTTTAGTCAGCCCTGGAATATATAACGAACATCTTAATTTTAATGGAAAATCTATTGTTCTAAAAAGTACCGATGGAGCAGGGGTAACTACAATCTCCGGAAGTCAGACACATACTCCAGTAATCAATATCTCAACAGGTGAAGTAAAAGGTACATCGATCGAAGGATTTACAATTACCGGAGGAGACCGATCCGGCGTTTATATCAATGGTGCAGCTGTAGATATCAGAGAAAATATTTTTACAGGAAACTATAACAGTTATAATTTCTCCGGTGGTGCAATATGGCTCGAAAGTTCAGTTGGCAGTAAAATTGAGCGGAATATAATTCACGACAATCATGCCAACAACTATGGCGGCGGTATTTATATCAGAGATAATAGCAGTTCAGATACGATAGCATACAATGTTTTTTATGATAATACCGGAACGGGTGAGATCTTTACATCAGGCTCAACTTCCAATATAATTGTATATAATAACACAATCACCGGAAGTAGAGACGGTATTCATCATCTTGGTCATGTAAGTTATTTTTATAATAATCTCATTTTTGGAAATGAAGGTTCCGGTATTTATGATAGATATGGGACAGCTACAATCAACTACAACTGCTTGTATGATAATTTTATTGATATAAATGGGAATGAATCCACAGTTATAGGTACTGATAATATCATGTATTTGGAGGGTGAACTCAGGAATTATTTTCAGAATGATTTTACAATTCTCCCCTACTCTCCATGTATTGATGCCGGAGATCCGTCTCCGTTGTACAATGATCCGGATGGTTCCAGAAACGATATAGGAGCATTACCTTATGAAGAGTTTTCTCCGGCGGCTTCACTACTTTCTTTAGGTCGAGTCGATTCAAAAGATCATATAGTATCGGAACCGCCGCATTTTTGTTTTCATTATTTTGACTCATTAAATCCGATGAGTGCTGCACGGATAGAAGTTGATACAAGTTTTGAGTTTTCAGGGACCCCTTATTGGGCAAGTGGTGATATTCTGCCTATTGATACATGTTTTGAATACGGTGGGATACCTCTTCAGGATTCTGTTACATACTATTATAGAATCCAGGTATCAGATGGTATTGCATGGTCAGATTGGTCGGTTAATTTCTTCCGAATGAATGCAAAACCAACCGT
>QQUK01000105.1 GCA_008501655.1 Calditrichota bacterium | reverse complement strand
ACTACATTATCGGTTAGTTCAGGTGCCGACATCTCCGGTTGCAAATCATAGGTTGCCACTTTGGGAGACGCAATCATATCCCGTTCTTCCCCTTCAAACGGTTCTTCAACTCCACCGTTAAAGAAGCATGTGCCACGAGAATATTTTTCAGTTTCAGCAGTTCGTAACTGTTTTTTGGAATTTTCCGCTATTACCTGACCACGGTGATTATTTAACCTTTTTGGATGGAACGCTACTTTTGCTTCATACATATTAATATCAAAGTTTGTCATGGTAACAAGTTCGACCTTGGGGTGTTCATGATGGATATACCCTTTGATATCATGACCTGTTAACATATAGGAAAGCTGTCTTGCCCGGTCAGCACGAAAATTGAACATAATACAGACATCACCATCTTGTACTGTTCCATTCTCATCACCATTATCAATTACAAATGGAATTATAAACTCATCGGTAACACCGGCATCGTAAGATTTTTGTATACCCGCTATTGGATCTTTACATTTATCACCTTCACCATAGACTATACCACGAAAAGCTTTATCGGTTCTTTCCCATCTTCTATCACGATCCATTCCGTAATAACGACCGCCAACAGTGGAGACTTTTCCAAGCCCGATTTCATGCATCTTTTCAATTGTCTGCTGCATATACTTAATACCGGAATCAGGCGGTGTGTCACGCCCATCCATAAATGCATGCAAATAGAGTCGTTTAATATTTTTGCTTTTAGCCAGTTGAATAAGTGCATACAGATGGTCTAAAGAGGAATGAACCTTTCCGTCCGAAAGCAGTCCGAAAAGATGAACGGCACTGTCATTTTTAGATACCCGTTCCATCGCTGATACAAATTGCGGAACTTCAAAAAACGAACCGTCTTCAATCGCTTTATCAATTCTGGTGATATCCTGATAGACAACGCGACCGGCACCAAGGTTCAGATGACCGACTTCCGAATTTCCCATCTGACCATCGGGAAGACCGACTGCAAGACCGGAGCCATCAATCAATGTGTGAGGACATGAAGCGATAAGTTTATCATAATTCGGTTTGGCTGCCGCAGCAACAGCATTGTCCGCTGTCTCTTTCCGATATCCAAAACCATCTAATATACATAAAACTACCATTTGATCTTACACCAACTTTACTGTTCCGTCGCCTTTTGTTATAAATCCAATCCGGTATACTTTTTCACCAAATTGTCTAATACTTGCCGAAATTGCATCAGCATCCTTCTCGTCAACAACAAGAATATACCCGATGCCCATATTAAATGCAGAATAAATATCAACCAGGTCGATATCACCTAAGATTTTCAAATAATCAAATATCGGTACTGCATCCCAACTTGACTTATTAATCTCAGCAGAAAGGTTTTCGGGAAGTATCCGTTTCAAATTACCGGGAATTCCTCCTCCGGTTATATGTGCCATTCCATTAATAGTATGAGAATCTAAAAGATTATGTATCAATGGTGCATAACATTTATGCACGGCTAAGAGAGCATCACCAATAGTTGTACCGAGTTCTTCAACATATGTATCCGGTTTTAAACCACCGATGTCAAAAGCAACTTTGCGGGCAAGCGTGTATCCGTTTGTATGCAATCCTGTTGATGGTAAGCCTAAACAGACATCACCTTCTTTTATAGTAGAACCATTGACAATCTTATCTTTATCAACCATTCCAACGACAAATCCTACCAGGTCATATTCTCCCGGTGCATAGAAATCAGGAAGTTCCGCCATCTCTCCGCCAACCAACGCGGTTTCATTCTCTTTACAGGCAATTGTAACTCCTTCAACAATATCAGCAATCGTATCCTGTTTTAATTTTCCGACACCGATATAATCTAAAAAGAACATTGATTTAGCACCATGTACTAAGATATCATTGATACAATGATTCACTAAACATTGCCCGATTGTAGTATGTTTGTCGGTCATGAAGGCGACTTTGAGTTTTGTCCCCACGGAGTCTGTTGAGGAAAGAAGTACCGGTTCTTTGTAATCAGCTAATTCCGGCTTGAAAAAACCGCCAAATGAGCCGAGACCGGTCAAAACCTGAGCATTAAATGTCGAGGCAGCCAGCGATTTGATGCGGTTTACAGCATCCTCACCGGCTTTTACATCCACACCGCTTGCGGCGTAGGTTATTTTAGAGTTTTTATTGTTTTCAGTCATGACGATATATACGATTGACGAGTGAAATTGTCAATAATGTTGTCAGAAAGACTATTTTTCAATTTCAATATCAACAAGCTTACTCTTCTCCCAGGTATCCCCGAGCAGGATTTTCGCTTCCTCGTCAACATCCGTAATCGCCTCTTTTGCCACAAACAGAGAATATCCTCCGCCGATAGGTGCATATGAAGATGGTCCCAATGTCCCTATAAACCCGAAATAACCGGTTTCCGAATGGATGACGGCTGGTATTTTCTTCTCATGGAGAGTCTCCAAAAGCATATCAGCATAATTCTGTGAATTCAATCGGGCAATCTGAATCCATTCAATATTCTCAAGGTCATATTCTGAGTCGGTAAAATCAAGATCTTCGATCTCGGTCAGCAGCATATCGTACTTGACCTCTGATTCTTCATTTTTAATTTTTTCTAATTCTTCAGCAGAAACCAGAGATTCTTCACAATCCGGACACTTCGTGACAGTATCGGTATACTCATATTTACATTTTGGACAGAACATCGGCTGTTCCTTTGTTTTAAGTTATTAGAAGCTGAAATTATAATGGACAATCCCGGTAAGACTCCGGCCAACCACCATCTTCAATTGATGGAATAATCTCATTAACCGGATGAGACGATAATATACACCCTATAAAAGTACTGACTTCGGCATTTGAATTATAATAATCTGAAACAACAGAATCAAAATATGCTTTGTTTACCAGATACAAGCCGCAGAGACCATACATCTGACCTTCGATTTTGGCATCAGCCTGTAGTTTCTGAAAAAGATATTCAGCATATTCCGATGCAAGAATTGTCTGGAAAGCAGCTACCTGTTGCGGAGGTGACCCGGCAATGCCAACTGCGATGCTGGCAAACTGGGCGGAGTTAAACAGCACTTCAAAAGCATCCTGTTCTATTTGATTAATTTCAGGGGTAGGTTTTATATCAATATCATTCGATGTTGTCTGAGAGTCATTTGAACAGCTTATAAAAATCACACAGAAGAGGAATAAGAAAATATGTTTAATCATTTAATCCTCCAAACATTAAAGGGTTATATCTTATACACCTTCATTGTTCAATATATTCAATAGTTTATTATAATCATCCGGAAGCTTTGATTCAAGCTCGATTTTCTCTTTTGTTACGGGATGTTCAAAAGCAAGTTTCTGAGCATGAAGCGCTTGTCTCTTCATAATCCCGAGAATTTTTTTACCAAGCGGCTTCTCAGGCCCGAATATTCCCCGATGCCACTTATCACGACCGCCATAATCGGGATCGCCGAAGATAGGGTGTCCCAGATGGGCGAAATGAACCCGAATCTGATGGGTCCGCCCCGTCATCAGATTGACTTCAAGTAAATCATAGGTTCGATACCTATTCAATAGTTTGAAATGAGTGACAGCTTCTCGGCTATTGACAGTTGTTACTGTCATTTTTTTTCGGTTTTTAATTGAACGTCCAATCGGTAAATCAATTTCACCTATATCCTCCGTTACATGTCCGCAAATAAGTGCAAGATATGTTCGTTTGACATCCCTATTTTGAATCGCAGTCTGCAGTTTTGTATAGACGTTATCATCTTTGGCAATCAAAAGCAGTCCCGAAGTATCCTTATCAAGTCGATGAACTATTCCCGGCCGTTCCGGATCAGATGATGAAGAGAGATTTTTAAAATGATATAACAGGGCATTGACAAGTGTCCCAGACCGGTTCCCTGCCCCGGGATGAGTTACCATTCCGGCAGGTTTGTTTACAACAGCAAGATACTTGTCATCATATAATATCTCAAGAGGGATATTTTCAGCGATAAGTTCTGATTCTTCCGGTGGCGCAATAGAAATCTCAATTTTATCACCGGAAACCACAAACTGTTTTTTATTAGCCGTTTTACTATTTACGATAATATCACCGGACTCCACAAGTTTCTGTACTTTTGTCCGGGATAGTTCAAGTTCAGGATGTCCGGATAGAAATACATCAAGCCGAACATCATTCTCAGATTCGGAAACGATTATTTCAATTTGTTTATTTTCAGCCATCAGACTTTATCAATCAATTGTTTCATCTCTTTGACAGCATGTTCCATTCCTAAAAGTATAGCTCTTGCACAAATGGCATTGCCCACAATAAAATCATCAACTAACTTTAATTCTAACAGTGGTTGAATATTTTTGTAATCAATTCCGCGACCAGCAATGATATGCAGGTTCTGTCGCCCGGCAAATTGAGCAGCTTTGTCTATCCTGTCAAGCTCATGCTGTGCTTCATCGGTTGAACGGGCATTTGTATAGCCGGCACAATTTATAAACACTGCCGGTGCTCCGGATTTTGCAACTCCTTTGACTTCATCTATCTCCGGTTCTATAAAAAATCCGGTCGAGATACCAACAGCTGAAAGCTGATTGACATACATCGAGTAATCAACCGGCGAATTGTTAAAATCTATCGGGGAAAGAGGTGTATCCGAATCTGCATGGTCAGCTGAAATTATTACTGATGTCGGCTTAATCTCCATAATTTTGGCAATCGTATCTTCATGAGGTGGAAGTTCAATCGTAAATTTTGATTTTATTATCCCCTTTAAAAGAAACAGATCTTTTTCCCGGATATATTTTTTATCCCTGCGGAACTGGATTGATACACCGTTTGCACCAAAAAGTTCTGCCAACATCGCAATCTGAGCAGGATCCGGTTCACTCTTTCTGGAGACAGTTCTTAATATTCCACCTAAATCTACATTTACAATCAAATCTGACATTTCAACTCCTTTTGAAAAAGAATCCTTTTTAATTCTTTTTATACGTAAGAATCTTACGTTCGACTAATAAATTAGTCAACGATAAAAACTGCTCAATCGTAACCTGCTCAGCCCGTATTTTTAAATCAAAGGAAAGTTTATTCCATACATCCGATAGTAATTTTGCATCAGATACTATTTTTGATAAATTATTTAATAGAGTTTTTCTCCTTTGCTGAAACGAAGAACGAACAACAAAATCAAATTCATCCGGATACGGAATATCGGTCTCTTCCCTTGGTGTCAAACGGATATAAGATGAAACAACCTGCGGAGCCGGAGAAAAATGTTTTGGAGAAATATCAAAAAGAATTTCTATATCAAAGTAAAGTTGCGAAAATATTGCCAGTGGTGACCAATCTTTTGAACCGGCTGATGAGGCAAGTCGTATTGCGACTTCTTTTTGCATCATAAAATAACAACTACGGATTTTATCTCGATTCTGACAGGCAAACTCAATTACCGGCGAAGTAATATTATACGGGAGATTTCCAATAAGGATATAATTTTCTATCGCTGGCTGATAAGTCAAAAAATCAGCATGCACCAATTCTACATTCTGAAAATCGGCAAGAAGTTTCGTCATATATCCAATTAAATCGTTGTCAAACTCAACAGCAATAATGCTGGCTTTCGACTCTGCCAGCGGATATGTCAAAGCTCCTCGCCCGGCACCGATTTCGATAATTTTATCGTCCGGTTTTGGATCGATTTCTGATATTATTGAATCTATGACAGATTTAGTTTTTAGAAAATTCTGACCGAATCTTTTTTTGGCACGGTATGGGGGCATGACTAATCCCCGAAAGTTTCCACTAATTTAAACAACTTCTGAACATTCCGGTCGACTTGTTTTTCAACTTCGGATACAGATATCTTTTTCAATGTAGCCAGATGCTCATACACATACTTTACATACAATGGCCGATTTGTTTTTCCCCGATACGGTGTCGGAGTAAGATATGGGGCATCTGTCTCTAAAATAATCTTATCAAGGGGTGCATAAGCGGCAACATCAGCCATCGAAGCATTTTTATACGTAATCACTCCGCCAACTGAGATTACAAATCCCAAATCAATAACTGTTTCAGCCTGTTTGATATCACCGGGAAAACAATGAAAGACTCCACCCGGCAGATCAAAAGCATAATCTTTGACGATCTCAAGAGTATCATCAAACGATTCACGGGTATGAATGACAATCGGGAGTTTCGTTTCAACGGCTAATTCAAGTTGCTGACGGAAAACTTTTTTCTGAATATCTCTTGGAGATAAATCACGGTAATAATCAAGACCGATCTCCCCAACCGCGACAACTTTCTTATGAGCTGTAAACTCTTTAAGCTGAGTAAGTAAAGCATCATCGACTGTTTTCGCATCATGAGGATGAACGCCCACTGTTGCAAAGATAGAATCAAACTGTTCAGCAAGAGCAATAGATTCATTGCAAGATTTAAGGTCGGTACCGATATTAATAATCGTGTGTACTCCTCCATCCAATGCTTCCTGCACCAATTCAGCAGTTGTACCTATTTTCTCTATATAATTAAGATGGCAATGAGAATCTATCATCAGCTGATTTTTGCACCCGAAGGAATATCGCCATCGACAGTCATCAGAGTCAGTTTTTTCCCTTTTTTGGCAGCAAGCAGCATACCGTGAGATTCAACACCTCTGATTTTTGCCGGCTTAAGATTAGCTACAACAGCGATTTTCATACCTTTGATTTTTTCAGGAGGATAAAACTCTGCGACTCCAGCAATAATCTGACGTTTATCATCACCAATTGCTATCTGAAGTTTTAACAGTCTGTCAGCACCTTCAACTTTTTCGGCTTCCAGTACCTCAGCAACTTTCAGTTCAACTTTGCCAAACTGGTCAAAATCAATCAAATTATCATCTTCAGTTGATTTAGTATCTTCTTTTTTAGCTAAATCTTTTTCCGATAACCGTGGGAAGATCGAATCATTAAAATTCAATGTAATCCCCGGCTCAAGGACAAAAAACGTGTTTGCCTGGTCAAGATTCAAGCTTGAATCATCAAGATTAAAAATCGCCCGAATCTCCCGCATTTTTGTCGGCATAATCGGAGACAATACAATCGAAACAATTCTGATGACTTCGCAACAGGCATAAAGAATCCCGCCCATTTCATCAAATTTACCTTCTTTACCAAGTTTCCATGGTGCTTTATCATTAAAGAATTTGTTTGTTGTTTTAACCAGCCCCATAGCTTCTTCAATCGCTTTGGAAAGCTGAAAATGTTTAACATGAGTATACGCCGCATTCGGCATCTCTTCTGTTGCTTTTAATAACTCTTCAAGTCCGTCGATTTCTTTTTTAGGCTGAGGAAGTTTACCATCAAAATTGGAAAGGACCATTTTAACTACTCTTGATACAAGATTACCGAGATCATTGGCTAAGTCCGAATTATATTGGGTAATAAATCGTTTTGCCTGAACGTCTCCGTCTACACCAAATGGAAACTGGGTTAAGAGCAGATACCGGGTACCGTCAGCACCAAAGTTTTCGACAACTTCATTCGGGTCGATCATATTCCCGAGACTCTTAGACATCTTTTCTCCATCAACAGTAAAAAATCCATGAAGGAACAAAGTCTTCGGAAGTTTCTCTCCGGCAGCAAGAAGCATTGCCGGCCAGAAAAGACAATGAAATTTTAAAATATCCTTAGCCATCAGATGAACGACTTCACCATTTGTCCACCACTTTTTAAACGACTCATCATCGTCGCCATACCCGATTGCCGAGATATAATTGGAAAGAGCATCAACCCAGACATAAGCAACCTGAGACTTATCAAATGATAGCGGTACACCCCATTTTACCCGTTCCCGGGAAAGTGAAAAGTCATTTAAATCCTGCCCGATAAGTCCAAGAACCTCACGTTTGCGTTCTTCGGGAAGTATCTCAAGTTCATCAGATTCAATAAGCTCTTTAATCTTAGGAAGAAATGAAGTAAGTCGGAAAAAATAATTTTTTTCCTTCAACAGTTCCGGTTTGACTTTATGGTCAGGACATAGACCATCGACAAGTTCTTTTTCGGTTATAAATTTTTCACAGCCGGTACAATACAAGCCTTCATAGTAATCAGAATAAACGACATCCTCTCCGTCGTCGGTTTTTGCTTCCCGCATTGCATCAAGGATTTTCCAAACAGCTTTTTTATGTCGGTCCGAAGTTGTTCGGATAAAGTAATCATTTTCAATAGTCAGATTGTTCCAGGCATTTTGAAATGTCGCAACCGTTTTATCACAAAACTCAATTTCAGAAAGATTTGCTTTAGCCGCTGCCTCGGCAACTTTATTCCCATGTTCATCAGTACCGGTTAAAAAAAATGTATCCCGGCCGGCAAGCTTATGAAAACGGGAAATCATATCTGCTGATATTGTTGTATAGGCATGCCCGATGTGGGGCTTGTCATTGACATAATAAATCGGGGTAGTTATATAAAAAGGTTTTGGCAAAACAAACTCCTAAAATCTCTATTTTTCTGAATCTAATTTTTTAATTTCATCACGATTCGTAGTTTCTTCATTTAAGTCATCAAGCATCGAACGCATTTTTTTTGCACCCGACTTATCAACTTCTGTAATATCATCAGCTTTTGCTCTGAAGATGACTCCCTCTTCATCACGAATCAGCGCTTCATCATTGAAAATATCAATACGTTCCAGAACACCTTTACCCTGTTTCGCATTGACCCTGACACCGGGGGATGGATATTTCTTTTTAACAGTATCATATGTCTCGGTTTCAAACCGGAGACAGCAGAGCAACCGTCCACAATTACCTGATATCTTTGAAGGATTCAAAGGCAGATCCTGGTCACGGGCATGTTGCGTCGATATCGGCTGGAAATCGGTAATAAATGTATTACAGCATTGCCTGATCCCGCATATTCCAATCCCTCCGATTCGACGGGCTTCATCACGCACACCGATTTGACGGAGTTCGATTCTTGTTTTATACCGGGAGGCCAAATCTTTGACAAGTTCACGGAAATCAACACGCTGCTCAGCAGTAAAAAAGACAGTCATTTTATTACCGTCGAATTGCCACTCGACATCGACGATCTTCATAATCAATTTATGTTTTTTGATTAGCTGAAGAATCTCTTTTTGATGTTCCAGTTCTTTTTCTTTGAGCTCTGTATGTTTGTTTAAATCTGAATCGGATGCCGGTCGAAGAATTGATTTTGGTTTTTGACTTTCATCAAATTCCATCTCAATATCAACTTTTTTGGAAAGCAATCCGATATCTTCACCACGCTCAGCTTGAATGACAACATGTTCCTTCAAATTGAGTGAGTGGTAATATGTATTATAAAAGTACTCTTTACGGGAGCCTTTAAATTCCACTAAATATAGCTCAGCCACTTTAACTCCTTTTGGCTTAGATAGTTACGACTACGCTCCGGCGATACTTGCTTTCATCTTCAAAACCAGTGCCATCAAAGCTCCTTGAATATGCACATTACGGTTTAAATCAGCAAGGGTAAATTTAATCGATTCAGCAAGCTCGGAGGCAAGATTTTTTCGATTGAAGTAACTGGAGAGAGATCGAATATCGGAAAGAAAATCAATATTACTTATCTCGGCTTCATCTGAAGTAACCGCATACCGGGCGACATCACGAATCAGATGCTGCCAGAGAGTCAATAAATCGATCGCGATTGATTTATCTCTTGCTGAAATCATCTCATTCATCCTGCTCAATGTTTCAGCACCGGTATCTAAAAAGAGAGATTTAAACAACAGAAAATTAACAGCCCTGTCAGAATGCCCATCTTCTGATGAGCCTTCAATGAGGTCTATCGCATCACCGATTGAACCTTCGGCAAGTCGGGATACAAGTTCAGCTTTTTTTTCAGTTAAATCATAATTATCAAGAAGATAAGATTTTATATCCTCAACTTTGACCGGAGGAACTTTTATCTTTTGGGCACGGGATTGTATTGTTGGAAGTAAAGAATCTATATTATCTGCAATCAGCATAATAATTGTTTTGGCTGGAGGTTCCTCTATCATCTTTAACAAAGCATCAGCAGAATCATGTCGCATCCGTTCCATCTTATAAAACAGCACTACCCGGGTGTCATTCCCTTCAATTCTCATACCCAGAGACTTTTTAATCTCACGTGCCAGAGCGATTGAAATATTGGTCGATTTTGATGCTTTCAGAACTGCAAACGGCTCATCTTTTTTGAGAGCAATATATTCATTGGTCAAATCAATCGCATTTTCTACTTTGTTCTCATGAGGAGGTATCGGTAATGCTATTTTTAACGATTCAAAATTAAGATGAAAAATATTTAGGCAATTCCGGCATTCATGACAGGGTATCATGACAGTACCGGTATCCTGGGGATTCTCACAATTCATAAGGGCAGTAAATGCAACAGCATGGAGCCAACGGCCGGAACCTTCTTTACCGTATAGTAAAAACGTCGATGACGATTTTTCCTGCTTATATGCATTGGAAAGAATCTGCCATGCTCTGGTACTGTATATAAAAAAGTTACTGGAAAGAGTCAATTTGTATCCATTCAACCGGGTCGACTGTTTTTCTGTTGTCCCGAATTTCAAATTTTATTATACCATTTGAATCTGACACCCCTAATTTTTCACCCCCTAATACATATTGGTCTGTGGTTACCGATACGCTTCCTAAGCCTGCATAAGTTGTGAAAAACCGGTCATCATGGTTAATAATAATAAAATTTCCGTACCCGCGCAACTCTCCAACATAGGCTATTGTCCCGGATGATACTGATGAAACCTTCCGACCGGGAGTTCCTTTAATTTTTATCCCGGGTGAGGTTGATCTTAGATTTGTAATCGGATTTATCTTGTCCCCCCAGGACTCGATAATCTTACCTTTATAAGGAGCAAGTAAGGTCCCTTTCAATTCCGCAAAAAATGAAACTCTCTGGTTACCGGCACGTTCTCTTTGTGCAGCCTCATCCATCAGGCGTTGTACAATAGATTCCATCTCATCAGCTGCCTGTTTTAAAGTCATAAATTTATCAGATTCTGACAGTTTTTCCCGCTGCGTTTTTTCAAGCTCCCGTTCCTTTTTTTTCTTTATGCTTGCAGCCAATGAAAACGAAGTCTCCTTTTTACGTTTCATCCGTTCTACTTCTTTTGACTCATCATGAAGTGCTGATTTCTTCTGTTCAGATTCAGCTAACAACTCTTTGGCAAGGTCTACATTCCCTGATTCATATTCAGCAAGAGATGTCAAATAGATAATTTGCTTATTCAATTTGAGTTCTTCGTTCGGGTTTTCAGAAAAACTCTCAGTTGGTTTATGTGCCGTCAGATAAAACTGGCGGACATTACCTAAAAACCTTCTTTCGGTAAGTTCTAACTGCAAATTTCGGTTTTGTACTTCTGATTCCGTATCGCTGATCTCACCTTGAATATTTTTTAATTCATTTTTCAGTTGTCTGATTACTTTTTTATCGATATTTATCTTCTGATTAGACTCAGAAATTTGTTTTTGAATGTCGACTTCTTTTTGGTGCAGTTTATCTAATTTTTTTTCAGTTTTCTCAAGATCTTTGTAGATCTTTTTCAACTCTTCCTGTGATTCTTTTATATTATCAGAATCATCAGCAATCGCCAATGAAACTGAAAACAGCACCAGTAAAATTGTCGCTATTCGTTTCATATTTACAACCTCAATAACCGCTTGATACCGACATAGCTGCTGATGAGTCCAAGCAAACCGGTTAATGCACAATATATTAATATCTCATCAAAAGTCGGATATACGATAGTAAATTTAGTAATTTCGAATTTACTTTTTACGTAAAATATCAATCCCCAGCCAAGCCCCCCCGATATTGCACCCAATAAAATACCCTCAATAAAGAATGGAAACGCTAAAATAATTTTACCGGCTCCTAACAATCGCATCTGCTTAAATCCGACAGCTCTCGTTTTAGCCGTTAAACGCATATTATTTGCGGAGGATACCAGAACGGTCAACAGAATCAAGCCGCCTAAGAATAATCCAAAATCTGAAATCAAAGATTTTGTCTGTTCGACTTTGGTAAGCCAGCTTTTACTGTAATAAACATATGACACACCTTCAATTTTAGAGATTTGGTTTTCAACTTCATTAAGCTTCAACGTTGACAGCATCTCCGGTTCAAACGATAACAATATCGATCTGGGAAGGGGGTTCGTAGCCTCATAGCCGACCAGTAGGTCAATACCGACAATATTCATTAACTCTTCACGGGCATCTTCCTTTGAAAAATAAGACTCAATAGTAACCCCATCTATCTGGCTGATCGCTTCCTGAATATACTTAACCGTTGAATCCGGGATATTCTCAGCAACGAATACTTCCATATTCAATTCTGAAATATACTCCTGATAAAACCGATCGGTTGTATTTGTCCCTATCCAGAACAGATCAAAAAGTAAAAACAGTAAAGTCATTGTAAGAATTGCGCTAAGCGTTGTCCCCGGATTCTTATAGAGATTCCGAAAGAGCTCTTTGATAATATGAATTATTCGCGTCATACCAGCACCCCGTTGACAAGCTGAAATGATCTGGTTTTAGGGAGATCAGATTTCAGTTCAAGTGAAGAAACTATAAACAGCGATAGTCCCGATAGTGCAAGTTTCCCCATATATTCATATATCCGGTCATACGTTTTATGATCAAGACCTGCAAGCGGTTCATCTATAATAATCAACGGCTGATGGGCGACATTGGCACGGGCAAACTGGACAAGCATCTTTTCAACCCGGGTAAGTTTATCAGGGTATTCCGATGCCTGCTTTAACAGCGAAAACTCAGTCAACATCTTCATAAGCCTGTCTTTGATTACTTTTTTACTCTCACCGGCAAGTACCAGCGGATACGTGATATTCTCTGCTACGGTAAATGTGGGGACTAAAGAAAAAATCCCGCCAACCCCGCCGACTTTTTTACGAATTGAGCGGATAATACGTTTTTTTCGCTTTTTTACATTTTTCCCGAATACCTCAACCGCACCTGAATCAACAAAGCGCCTCCCGATTAATAGTTCGACTAACACAGATTTTCCGGACCCTGCAGCACCGTAAATAATCGCTGATTCACCTGATTTCAGGCTGAAATTTAAATCCAAAAAGAGGTCATTACCTCTGTCGGTTTTTAAATATACGTTGGAAAGTTCTATTACCGTCTTATCTGACATAAACTTACCTAATAAATACTTCTTTCTGTTGACAAATTTCTATCTTATTTTAAACTTATACCGATATTAAGTGTAAAAAGTTAAACTTGAAAAGACAATTTTAAAATTATGAAGAAATCAATCAGCCTAACTCTTATTTTGCTCCTGCTATCAGTTCTAACCGTATCAGCACAAAACTGGCATGCTGTCAATTTCCCGGTTGAAGAAAATATAAACGGCGTTTCATTTGTGAATATTGATACCGCCTTTTTTATAACAGGAACCGGAAAACTTATCAGGACATTCGACAATCTGAATACTTATGATATATTTGAACCAACACCGGGACTTCCACTTGAAGATGTTGAATTCATAAACTCAGACATAGGATATATCTGCGGTCCAGGAGGAACTGTAATGAGGACCAATGACGGTGGATATACTTTTAAAAATCTGAATCTGACCGATACCGCTGCCTGGTTTTTTGATGTTGAAATGTTCGATAATAAACATGGTATGGTAATAGGCATGACCCGAGAATCAGCAAATCCGGTGCAGGGATTAGCTTTCCGTACAGAAGATGGCGGGAAAAGCTGGGATAAAGTTGAAAACCTCGGTATGGGATATTCCGAAATCATTTATTCCAACGGGAAAGTATATCTGCTAGCATTCGGACAGATTTCGATTTCTGATGATATGGGTAAAAACTGGGAATCAAAATTAACCATCAATGGAGCACCTGGTCGAACACTATCTTTTTACGGTAAAAGTGGTGTGATTGCCGGTATCGGAGGCATGTGTGCCTACTCAAAAGATGGCGGTAACATCTGGATGCCGTCACAGCAGGATGAAAATCAATTTTTTATCGCTTCACAAATGGTTTCAGTCAACAGCGGCTATATTGGCGGTAACAATGCAAAGCTCCTGAAAACGACAGACGGCGGTAGAACCTGGAGCGCCGAACTTATGGCTAAATACTTTGATGTCTACGATATGGCTCTTGTTGAAAACCGAGTATACGTCGTTGGTTCCCTTGGCGGTATCATTTGGAAAGAAGTGAAATAGTAGTTTTTATAGTAATTATCTCACTTAGAATATCGAATTGTTTATAAAAATAGATGCGTTGTCAGGCGTCTCGTCTGACAATCAAACTAGTTCCACACATTCTTTAGGCACCCACCCTTTTTGACCATCCTCTCCGATACACAATAACCAACCGGATTCTTCCAATATCAGTTCAAGTAAATCACCGGGATTGATATCCAACTCTGTTGCATCGTAATCTCTATTCAGAATACCGACAGAACCATTTACATCAAGATATCTTTCAGGTACCCAGCCTT
>QQUK01000141.1 GCA_008501655.1 Calditrichota bacterium | reverse complement strand
GCAGCGGCTGGTCCGGCAGTATAGAACAGGCGCGCCTTTTCCCGTGCCAACCCCGCTAGACCCCGGGATTCTACCGCTCTGCGCAGATAATGCGATGCTTCGCTGGTTTCACGGTCAGCGGAACTCTCGCCGGGTCAAACAAAGAGATAACCTGACGGGAGAATCGTTCGATTACGTTGCGATGGTCCGTCCGGGTCCGGATGAAAAATGAGCGAGTGAATTCATCAATCCAATTATTTATCGGCTGGAACAGCAGCAAAAGAAATCCGATAATCACATAATTAATGACATTTGTCTGCTCTCCAAAAATAGGCTGAAGCAATTCCTTCGATTGAATAACAATAAAAATATACAATCCTACAAACAAAGCTGAAGTAATCGAATAGACAAAAGACTGCCGGAAGACAAGCCGGACATCCAAAAACTGATAACGAAGAGTCGCATAGATGAAAATTGATGTACCCGATAACAAGGCTAAAATTATCAGGATAGCTTTTGGTGTATCTGAAATCGATTCAGGGAAGAGGGTTGAGCCTAATATCGCGATAATATAACAGGTAATCGAAAGTCGTGCTGCCCAGTTGATGACTTTAGTCTGTGTCAATATACGCGGATTTGTTACTAATTTTTTACCGCTTTCTAAGAAATATATCGTAGCGATACCAAAGACAAGATTAATTAATCCGAAAATCATCCCATGATACGTCTGAATAAAACTTATCAGCAAAGCGATATATTCCATTCCGACGGCAAACGGTTTGACGATGATAGAGGTAAACCCTTCAGAACCGCTTGAAACCTGAAACGAATTTAAAAACTGAATAAGTCTGAAACCAAAGAGGATAATGACCATATGCATAACCTGAGGTAAAAATATCAGATACCGGAGTCGGATTGATTTAAATGATTTGAGTCGGTCTTCCGGGAATATCCAGGAAAACAAAAGGAAAAGAGGGAAAAAGAATTCCCAGATATAATGCAGATTGAATAGTATCGAATCCTCAAAATTCGCAATCTGAATCTGCTGGGGGTCAAGTATAGAACCAAACGCCATAAACAACGGACCGATACCGGCAAAAAAGAGCATAGCTCCGCAGGTCCGGTTGAGCCGGTTGGTTATGTTATCACGGGTGATGGTAATTGCCAAAAAGATCAAAAACCCGCCGGTGATAAAAAAGATTAATGTTTTAACAAATTCTATACTCATCTTCGTTTCATACTAAAATTAAGCTATTGCTTTTTTAATGATTATTGATGTACCCGTTTCGGTTTTATTAACCTCAAGCGAGTCCATCAGCGATTTTACGATAAAAATACCCCGACCGCTATCTTTCAACAAGTTTGCTTCATCAAGTGGATTGGAAATCTCTTCAGGGTCAAAACCGTCCCCCTGATCCTCTATCACAATTACGACATCACTGCCTTTTTTGTCTATTGAGACAGAAACCGTTTTGTCTTCCGATGCTTTATTCCCGTGGCTGACGGAATTATTCACTAATTCCGATACCGAAATCGCAATATCAGCAATAGCCGAATCATCCGTTCCGAATCCACGAAGAATACCTTCTATGAAGTCATCAATGTTGGTTAGATACTCCAGGCTGGAGGGTACAATTATCGTGTTACCTTTGATAACAGGTTCTTTCATGCCTGGTCTCCTAAAAAATTACGGGCAGGCAATACTATCTTTACGCCTACCCGAAATCGTTTATTAAAATGTTATTTTTTCATTACTCGTTAAATGATTGTATTGCTTCATCCACTGAATCAAACGCTTCAAACACACCTTGGAGTTTGGTGATGACTAAAAGCGATTGAATCTTTTCGGTGACATTGGCAAGTTTCAACTTGCCGTCACTGTTGCGCAGGGTAGTGAATCCTGAAATGATTATTCCTAAGCCGGTTGAATTCATCCATTCAACATCTTTCAAATCTACGACAAATTTCTTTTTATCCTGTTCGATAAATTCATAAAGTTTGTCATGGAGCAGACTTGCATCCGGTCCGCCCATAATTTTGCCTTTCGGCTCAAGAACGATTACACCATCCTGTTCGCGCTCTGTCAATTTCATAAGTTAGCCTCCGAACAAGTTATTCTATTGTTACGCATATTCTTACAACATGTTTCCCAATTCGGAAAAATTGTTTGATTCCGCGTACATTTCCATTGTAACACTATAAAAACTCGAAATTTAGCCCCAAAGTCAAGTTGATTTTTGAGTGGGAAATTGGGAGGATAATGAAGGGTAGCTCACCATTTATGGTACGAATGAATTAGGTAGAATTGGTAGGTCAAGAGCCCTGCGCTCTTGACATCTTTGAATAGAAAGTCATTGTAGGGCAGACCCTATTATCGAGTAAGGAAAAATTGGTATTTTGTAGGTCGGGTTCCCGGAGAGATACGAAAGTATCTCGAAGAACCCGACAATTTCTGATGTTGGGTGCCCCACTGCTTGCGGTGGGATCGAGTAGCCCACACCAAAGGGAGGGTCTCTGTTCAACCAGATTTTTTTATAGTTTAAGTTAAACTGACTTCCCCTGTCAGTCACCTCTTGTATTTTGAAGTAAACTAAAATTTGAGTAGCCCACCCCTTGGGGTGGGTCTCTGTTCAATTCATGTTAAGAGGACTCCAATTGCACAAACAAAAACATTTTGAAAATACAGGTACCGTTCGATTTGTCACTTTTTCCTGCTACCATAATTACAATCTTTTTAAAACCGATAAAGTTAAACAAATCTTCATAAAGCATCTAAAACGAGTTCGTGAAAAATACAAATTCAAATTGTATGGGTTTGTTATCATGCCAAACCATGTTCATATTGTGCTTTTACCTATAAATAATGTCAGATTAAGTCAAATCATTGGAGAACTGAAGTCTTTATCGGCGCGTGAAATTATAGAATACTGGACATTGCTGGATTTAAACATTTTTGAAAAATTAAAAGTCAATCGGAGTGGAAAGCAAAAATTTGCATTCTGGCAGAGAAAATATTATGATTACAACTGTAGAACGAAGGAGATAACCCTCAATAAGATAATGTATTGTCACAATAATCCGGTTGTAAAAGGATTAGTCGAAAATTTGGAAGATTGGGAGTGGTCAAGTTATCGATGGTATTATGGGTTAGAAAGTGTTTTAGAGATGGACTAACTTGAATAGAAACCCACCCCAAGGGGTGGGCTACTCAGCTACTCAGTAACTAATTCTTATTCTGAAGGTAGGATAAACAAAAGCGGATTCTTACTAATCTCAATAAATTGCTCTTTTACTTTAAAAACATTATTTATAAGTACTTCGATCTGTTGTGGAACACTTTTTTTATTGAAATGTTCTCCACTTACTCCTATTGTACTTTTTCGATTTGGTTCTACGATGAAATAATCTACGGAGTCCATAAATACAGGTCTGTCATATCTGCTGTCAGTTAACCAATACCTGTCGAGAATGAGTTTATTATCGTTTGCAAAAATCTCAATGTTTTTAAAAAAGACTTTGATAGAATCTGATCCTTGATTAAAAACTTCCAAATCAAAACCTACTCTTCTTTCTCCACAACAATTAATAGCATCAACAGATAAAAAAATAGATAGTTCAGGTTCGAGCTTTCGAATTTTATACGTGTTGTGTTCTTTTAATGACAGTTCTCTATCTGAACTGAAGTAGAGATATTGTCTTGGGGTACAGGATAAGAATATTATGAAAATTGAAAAAATTAACGTCATTGAACTTTTTATGTTCATATTATCCCTTTAATAATTCCAACTTATTTCTGGACTGGATTCCTGAGTCCGCTTTTGGCGAATCAGGAATGACATTGTCTTAAACTTCAATGTGTAAAAAAGTCATCCTGAGCGGAGTCGAAGGAGACTTTTTTACATTATTTTACACCGCCTGCTTTTTCTTGACCTCAATCGGTTTCCACTCAAGCGCTTTGGTCGGGCAGAAATGAGCACATGCCGGGTCACCACCGCAAAGGTCGCACTTCACAACCATATCATGCTGCGTATCAAGTATCGCACAGCCGAACGGACATGCCGCCACACAAGCCATACAATTTACACAAACTTCCTGATTCAGCTCAACCGCACCGGTAACCGGATTCCGTTTGAGCGCATCAACCAAACATGATTTGATACAAGCAGCATCATCACACTGAAGACAGGTAACCGGTACCCATAAATCTTTAAACCCTCCGTCAATTGGACTGATACGGGTGAGCGAGCGGACATTTTCAATCGCATGAGTAAATGAACAGGCTAATTCACAGGAACGGCAGCCGATACAGAGCTCAGGTTTGACGATAAATCTAAAATTCATGACCGTACCTCTCTTTCCCAGTTAGCGATTTTACCCATAGTCGCAGAAAGTTCCTTCCGGTGACATTCATCACACTTCTCAAAATATTCAAACGGAATATCTCTCTGTTGTGACAGATGCTCGGCAAACTCTTTAGTGACCGTTGTTTTACCACAGACGGTACAGGCAACCATCTCAAACTCTTTATTCCAAATCTTCAGTCTGCCGTTACCGGTTTCGTATTCGATATAATCAGTCGGACAATTCTTCGCACAGGCAAGACATCCAACACAATCAGCCGGTGCCATATCCAAAGGCGGAGCGACTTCTTTCCCATGACCGCGTCCAACCGTAGAAATAGCAGAAAATCCCATATGGTCACAAATCCGCGTACAAATTGTACATAGGATACAATTGTTCCCATCAACGACCGTCTCAAGTGATGTTGCCAGCACTCCATAATCAGCGGCAAGCTGTTTTATCTTTAGCGACTTCGGATGCCGTGCCAGGTACATATCCAGAATTGATTTCCGAAGTTCGTTTACTTTTGGTGCATGGGTATTGACAATCAGACCATCTTTGGCAGGGTAGAGGCACGAGGTGACATAATCACACCAGCCATCCCATTCCGGTTTGGTTACCTCGACCGTACAAAGCCGGCAGGCACCCGATGGTTCGACAGCTTCATGATGACATAAAGTCGGAACATCGATTCTCTCCCGGCGAATGACCGACAGAAGCATCTCACCATCTTTACATTCAACGACTTTACCATTTATTGTAATATGTATCATCCAAACTCCTAACTGACTAAAATCGAATCATAGTTACAAACAGTCACACAGGCACCGCATTTGGTGCATTTATCCTGGTCAATTGTGTGAATCTCTTTTTTCTTACCTGATATCGCATCAAACGAACATGCCGATATACAAGCCATACATCCGGTACAGTTATCTAAAATCTCATACGTTATCAGTTCCGGACAAACTCCGGCAGGGCATGTTTTATCTTTGATATGAGCGATATATTCATCCTTGAAATATTTCAATGTCGACAATAACGGATTCGGTCCCGATGTCCCCAAGCCACAGAGAGAACCACGGATGATGTTCTCGGATAGTTTCTCCATCTTGTCGAGGTCTTCCATCGTTCCCTTTCCAGCACAGATTTTTTCAAGCATCTTATGCAGCTGCCAGAGACCTTCACGGCAAGGAACACACTTACCGCATGATTCCTCAACAAGGAAGGACAGGAAATACTTAGCAACATCGACGATACAAGTTTTGTCATCCATCACAATCATGCCGCCGGAACCCATCATCGAACCGACTTCAGTCAGCGAATCAAAGTCAACTGGCAAGTCAAGCATCGCTTCCGGCAGACATCCACCTGATGGTCCACCGGTCTGAACTGCTTTAAATGGACGGTTATCTAAAATACCTCCTCCGATATCATAGATGATTTCCCTGAGAGTTATACCCATCGGAACTTCGATTAGTCCGGTGTTGCGAACTTTTCCAACGAGGGAGAAGACTTTTGTACCGGTCGATTTTTTAGTACCAATCTTCGCATACCAGTCAGCCCCTTTATTAATAATTACCGGGACGTTAACATACGTTTCAACGTTATTAAGAACTGTTGGCTTATCGTAGAGTCCTTTTTCAACTGAACGGACATACTTAGCTCTCGGTTCGCCGACTTCACCGGCAACCGATTTCATTAAGGCTGACGATTCACCGCAGACAAAGGCACCTGCACCACGGGCGATTTTAACAGAAAATGAAAAGTCAGTCCCCAGGATTTTATCACCCAATAGTCCGACTTTCTCACAGTCCGAGATTGCTTTCTCAAGATGTGTGACCGCAAGCGGGTATTCTTCGCGGACATAAATAAATCCCTGCGATGCACCGACAGCATAGGCAGCAATCATCATCCCTTCAAGTACCGCGTGCGGGTCGCCTTCCATAATCGAACGATCCATAAATGCACCCGGGTCGCCTTCGTCGCCGTTGCAGATTACATAGCGAACATCAGATTCGATTGCTTTACAGCTTTTCCATTTCCGACCGGCAGGGAACCCGCCGCCGCCTCGACCACGAAGCCCTGATTTTGTGATTTCATCAATCACTTCATCCGGCTTCATCTTGGTCAGAACTTTGGCAAGCGCTTTATAACCTTCGACAGAGATATATTCATCAAGGTCATATGCTGAGATCTTTCCAAGATTTCTTAAGGCAATCCGTTCCTGATGTTTAAAAAACGAAATGTTTTTATACTTCTCGATTTTATTACCATCAACGGGGTTTTCAAACAACAGTTTTTCTATGATTTCATCTTTTTTCAAAGATTTTTCAATAATATCATCGATATCTTTTGCTTTTACTTTTGTATAAAAAGTTCCATCCGGTTCAATAATGACCAAAGGACCCTGTTCACAGAATCCATGACATCCGGTTTCCTTGACCATCTCTACCGACATATTTTTAATCTTTTTAGTTTTAATCGTATCGCGGAATGTATCAACAAGTTTCATCGCACCGTTAGCAAGACATCCTGTCCCGCAGCAGATGAGAATTTTTTTCGGATACTTTGATGATTTTTCCGTAAACGATTTCTGAATATCTTTTAATTTTTTTGGACTATCTATCTGCATCGTTCTACGCCTTTATCATCTTTTTAACTTTTGAGACTTTCACCGAGCCGTGATATTTGTCATTCACCGCAACCACCGGAGCCATTGCGCAGGCACCGACACAGGAGACGACTTCGATTGTAAATTTCATATCTTTAGTCGTTTCACCAGCTTTGATTTTTAAAAGCGATTCAAACTGGTCCTGCAGAAGTTTCGCTCCGCGGATATGACAGGCGGTTCCGACACAGATACGGATTACTTTATCACCCTTAGGTGTTAACGAAAACGCATTATAGAAAGTCGAAACAGAAAATACTTTTGAAAGAGGTACATCCAGAATCTCCGATGCTTTCTCAAGCGCTTCACAGGGAAGATACTGAAATTCTTTCTGAATATCCTGAAGAACCGCAATCAAAGACTCCTGGGATTTCGGATATTTATCAAAAATTGAGTCAAGTTTTGTCATATCATGCTTCATGCGGTCACCTTCTTTGCTTTAACAAGATTCTTTTTCGCAAAATCAAAACCCTGCTTAAGAACCTGTAAGTTAATTTCTAAAAGTGACTTTTTATGACCGAGCTTCTGCTTCAGTGTCTCTTCAATAGTTTTATATTTCAGGATATTTGTTGCACCGATAAAAGCACCGAGAACTGCGACATTAGCAGCCTTTGGTGAGCCGGCTTCCATTGAAATCTTGTTCGCAGGAATCAAAAGCTGGTCGATGTCTGTGCGTTTTGATGAGACATTGATCAATGATGAGTTTACAACCAGCAATCCACCCGGTTTGACTTTTGATTCAAACTTATCAAAAGATGGACGGTTAAAGACACAGATTCCGGTTGGTGTATTAATAATCGGAGAACCTATTCTTTGGTCAGAGATAACGATTGTACAATACGCTGTACCACCGCGCATCTCCGGACCATATGATGGCAGCCAAATTACTTTTTTCTCTTCATTCATGCCTGAGTAAGCAAGAAGCTGCCCGGCTGTCATTATTCCCTGACCGCCAAATCCGGCAAAGGTGACTTCGTATTGCTTCATCGGTCACCTCCTTCTCCGAAAGAGTCTTTTTTTACTCCGAGCGGATAATAAGAAAGCATATTCTTTTCAAGCCAATCGGTTGCTTCCTCAGGTGTCTGGCCCCAGTTAGTCGGACAGGTTGAGAGAACTTCAACAAGTGAGAAACATTTATTCGCATTTTGATATTCAAACGCTTTCCTGACAGCTTTCTTAGCCTGAATTATATGTCTTGGTGAATGAACCGAAACCCGTTCAAGATACATCGGTGTTACAAGACCTGATAAAAGTTCCACCATCCGGATAGGATGACCTGTTTTATCTAAATCTCTTCCGGCCGGGCAAGTTGAAGTAATCTGACCCTGCAAAGTAGTCGGTGCCATCTGCCCACCGGTCATACCGTAAATAGCGTTGTTCACAAAAATTGTTGTAAACTTTTCACCACGGTTTGCGGCATGCATGATCTCACTCATTCCGATTGAAATTAAATCACCGTCACCCTGATAGGTGAATACAGTCATGTCCGGGCGAAGCCGTTTAAATCCGGTTGCAAGAGCGGGAGCGCGGCCATGCGGTGCTTCTAAAAAGTCTGTATTAAAATAATTATATGCCAATACCGAACAGCCGACCGGAGCAACACCGACAGCCTGTTCCCGAAGACCCATTTCATCGATTACCTCGGCGACAAGTCTATGAATAACTCCGTGTGTACAACCGGGGCAGTAATGAGTGACGACATCGGTCATAGAATCAGGTCGGGCAAATATCGTTTTTTCTTTTATACTCATATCCGACCTCATGCTTTCTTTTTAGATTTAGATGTTTTTTTGGCTGCTGTTTTTTTTGATTTTGCTTTTTTTGCAACCATCCCTTTTATCTTATTGACAACTTCCTCAGGAGAAGGAACAATACCGCCGGTGCGTCCATAAAAATCGATCTGTTTTTTACCAAGTATCGCCCGTTCGACATCTTCCATCATCTGAGCCGTACTCATTTCAATGACGAGTACTTTTTTGATATTCTTTTTTACTGCTTCATCCTGTATCTGTTGTAACGGGAAGGGGAAGAGAGTAATCGGTCTGAACAATCCGACTGATATTCCTTCGGATTCAAGATGATCTATTGCTGTCTGACAAATTCGAGCCATTGTTCCATAAGCAACCAGCATAATCTCGTTTTTGTCGGACATTTTATATTTTTCAAACCGGATTTCATGCTTTTTCATCTCTTCATACTTCGCATGAAGTTTCCAGCTGTTGTCCTCAAGAGCATGAGGATCTAAAAACAAAGATTTGGCGACTTTCGGTTTTCTTCCTTTAGCACCGGTGATTGCCCAGTCTTTTTCAGGAAGTTCATCCTCTTCAAATTTATCAGGAAATTCAACCGGCTCCATCATCTGTCCAATCATCCCGTCCCCGATCATCATGACCGGATTTCGGTATTTGTCAGCCAGATGAAACGAAAGCATCATCAAATCTACCGCTTCCTGAATTGTCGAAGGAGCTAAAACCAAAAGTCTGTAGTCCCCGTGTCCGCCGCCTTTGACCGACTGGAAATAGTCAGATTGTGCTGGCAGAATTCCGCCGAGCCCCGGACCACCGCGCATGATATTTACGATAACAGTTGGAAGTTCCGCACCTGCCATATATGAAATTGCTTCCTGCATAAGCGAGATACCGGGTGAGGAAGAGGTTGTGAAAACACGTTTACCGGTAGCTGCAGCTCCAAAAAGCATATTGGCCACAGCAAGTTCCGACTCACCCTGGAGGAATACTCCGCCTACTTCCGGCATCCGTTTAGCCAGATATTCAGCGACTTCAGTTTGTGGAGTTATCGGATAACAGAAATAATTTTTCGCTCCCGCTTTGATAGCAGCTTCGGCGATCGCTTCATTACCTTTCATCAGTACTTTTGCCATACAATTCCCTCCTTTAATAGTCGTACAGGACGAATGAGGTTCCATGTGTGACAACTTCAATCGCTACATCGGGGCAGGTTACCGCACAAAGTTTACACCCGATACATCGCGAACTGTCAAACAGCTCAGCATAAAAATACCCCTTGACCCCGATTGTCTTCGACATCTGAAGAATCTGCTGGGGGCAGGCTTTTACACAGAGCTCACATCCTTTACAGTGATTTTTATCTATGATTACAGAAGGCATACAAAATCCTTTATGTCAATCGGTCATTCCCAGGGCTTCAGCAGAGACCTGTTTAAAGGAAGAACCGGGTACTTAATTTTATTCTTTGTCATTAAATCCAAAATTTTTGTTTCAGCACAAATACAGGTAATTGGAAGATTTATCTCTTTTGAAACAGCTTCAGATAATTTGATTCCATCTATAATTGTATCCGCTGTTGTATAATCCATTAAATGGGAATTAGAAATGATTCCTGAAAATCTAAGTCGGGATGATGATTCTATCTCTCCAATAAGCTTTTGAGTACTTGCGACCGAAGAGGTAAAGGGGCGATTAGCATTCAACACTAAAAACATATCATAACTTTTCCGATGAAATGAAGTCTCAAGTGATGAAAGTACCCGCGCACCGACATCATCTCCGCCAACATCGCAGATAACGGTACCTTGAGCATTTTGAATAACACCTTTGATTTGGGGGAGGATAATCGGAAGATCAGCATAATATTCACTACCTTCAGGATTGATAGCTTCAATACCAAGCTTCTCAAGTTCTACGGAAGCCTCACGGGATCGGAAATATGGGTTTACAATATCTAAATCAAGTATAGAAATAGGTCTGTTTTTGAAGTCTTGATCTAAGACAAGTGTGCGGGCTAAATTAACCGAAACTTCAGACTTACCGGAGCCATAACCGCCGACAATAATGTTTATCGGTTTAGTAATGTGAGGAAGTTTCCATTTTGTCATAATGCTGTCTTGTACCAATTTATCACCTTACAAATTTCACCCAATACCCAAAATAGAGCAATAACAACATCAAGACAAGTAGTACTGCAAATCAAAAGGTACTTAAAATTGTCTTGCTTCAAATATCGCCAAAAAACTCTTTAAAGTCAAGCCTGTTTGTGAAAAAAATAACGAAAATATTCGGTTTGACAGATCAATCTTTACCCCATATATTCTCCAAAAATGTTTATAAATAATAGATTAGCTCAAAAGTGCTGAATCTGAACTTTATCGATAGGAATAGGAAATTGAATATATCTTGGTCAAGTTGCCTGAAAACCCTTTTCATCTGCGGACTTTTACTGGCAAGTACATCCTGCCAGAATAAGCAGGAAAAAACAGATGCAAATAAAGAAATTTCGGTTCAGTCTCCCTATGATGACTGGAATAGATATCAGTATAAAAATATGGTTTTCCGCTATCCCCAAAGACATATAATTTCGGATTCCATTAATGTTTTTGCAAAAAAATACGAGGCTATGATGAATCGTGATGCTCAGATTCTATTCATCGATCCCCCAAACGATACAATTACTATTTATTTCTATACCGGAATGGGGCAGGCAAGAGAAATAGTCGACAAGGATTTCCCTTATGTCTCCGGTGATTCAATCCATTTTTGGGGTCATATACACTTTGGTGTACCGATGATGGAGTACATGATAAACAAATGGTCACCTGTCGAATCCAGACACTACTTTATAAAAAACGGACTACTTGCCTTAATGGATGCAACCGGAAGAAACTACCATGAAATCACCGATGATTATCAACAACGGGGAATTTATATCCCTTTAAAAGAACTTGCGGGAGATACAAACACTACCGTTTGGTGGGGATGGGACCAGGCAATTCAGGGAGCTTCATTTGTTGATTTTGTTATGTTTAAGTATGGTCCCGAATCTTTGAAAATCATGTATGAATCTCCGGTCTCATTTGATTCAACCGTCAATGGGCTTTTTGAAATCTCTGTTGATTCTCTGGAAAAAGAATGGTTGTCTGTAGTCAGGCAAGCAATTGGTAAATAAATCGAGCGATTTAAAAGAAGGATCCTATGTCAGAAAATTGGAAAACATCGATTACTAAAATCGAACCGGGTAAAATCCATGTCAAAGGATACAATATCACCGATATCATGGAAAACCTCTCTTATGCTGAGACAGTATATCTTATTCTCAAAGGGGAACTCCCTTCAAAAGCTGAAGCTGAACTGATGAATGCGATCCTGGTCGCCTCAATCGACCATGGTGCCACTCCACCCTCAGTTCTGGGAACCCGTACAGTTATGTCCGGTGGCAACTCCCTCAATGCTGCCGTTGCCGGCGGCGTTCTGGTTATCGGAGATACCCATGGCGGGGCTATTGAACAGTCCGCACAGATTATGCAGGAATGGGCTCAAAAAGAAGGCACACCGGAAGAACAGGCAGCCGGTTTAGTCGGATGGCTCAAAGAAAATAAAAAACGTATGCCAGGATTCGGACACCGACTCCACAACGTCGACCCGAGAACAGCTAAACTTTTCTCTATCGCAGAAAGACACGGCTACTCCGGAAAACATATCGAACTTTGCAAAGCATTGGAAAAAGCACTTGAAATCAAACTTGGGAAAAAACTGCCTATCAATGTAGACGGTGCTATCGCCGCTGTAATTTCTGATATGGGCTTCGACTGGAGACTTGGTAAAGGATTTTTTATTATCTCCCGTGTCCCGGGACTGATTGCTCATGCCATCGAAGAAAAGACCCGCGAAAAACCGATGCGGAAACTCGGACCGCTTCCGTTTGACTACGACGGACCGGATGAACGAGAAATCAAATAAAAAAGAAAAGCGGTATCAAATTGATACCGCTTTTTTTATAAACAGTGACTTAACCCCTTACCATCAAACGTGGGTCGGTGTCTGAGGTTTATTGAAACTTTGCGAAGGCGGGGGAGACTGGAAACGTTTATTTTCTCCTTCAGTAAATGCAAGAATGTATAAAGCGACAAAATTGATTACCGGCAGCATTACCATAGCACCCCAGAATGCGGAATGACCAAGGTTTTTGGCTACTTCAGCCCATACAATAAAAAATGCCACGATATTAACAATCGGGACTAAAAAGAAAACAAACCAATACCATTCTTTACCGGACATTTTCCATAAAAGAACTGTATTGAGGATTGGAATAAATGACCACCATGCAGAATCTGAATGTCCGCACTTCTGAGCCATTTTAAACTGTGAGAATGCAAGGTAGAAATACAAAGCAAAACAAACCAGCAAAAACATAATTCCGATTCCGCCGCCATCTGCTGCTGCATTATAATTTTCCTGATACATGATACCTCCTCTATGTTATCAAGGATTAAGTGAGTCTTGGTTAAGATATCGACATATCAGATACCTAAGTAAATCAATTTTACCGATATTTTCATTTTTGTATCAATTTTGCACAATAGCCAGCATATGAGAAACCTTAATCTTTCCGGTTTACCGCAATAAACAACTTGTCTCTTTTAGCTAAATTTCTTATGTTCACCCCTTATGAGTTTAGTCAAAGACAAAATAGGTCAAACATTTGATATTTTAAATGAAATCGACCTCGATTGCTGGATAATTTTTGTCCGGGAATCAACTATGTCGCCCGACCCGGCTTTACCATTGGTTGTCGGCAATGATGTTACCTGGCAGTCATTTTTTATCTTCACAAAAGATCGTCAGGCAATAGCTTTGGTTGGAAATTTTGACCAGGAAAATTTCATAAAATCAGGCTGTTTTACTGAAGTGAAAACATATACAGCTGACGCCAAAGAAGAAATCAATACAATCCTGAACAAAATTAACCCTTCGAAAATAGCGATTAACTATTCCACTGACAATGTTGCCGCTGATGGACTCTCTCACGGTTTGTATCTGCTCCTTTGCCGGTATCTCGAAGGGACCCCGTATCTTGATAATCTGATATCTTCAGAACCGCTAATATCTAAACTGAGAAGCAGAAAACTGACAGAAGAAATCTCCCGCCTGACCACTGCCGCAGAAAAAGCAGATGAAATCTGGCACAAAGTATACAAAGATATTCGTGATGGAATGACCGAAATTCAAATTGCATCGATAATAGATTTCTATATTAAAAATGACCGCAACGGACTTTCATTCCCGACAATTGTTAATGCCGGTTCAAAATCGGAAGCCGGTCATTCAGAGCCATCCGAAGCAAAATTTGCTGGCGGGGATCTTTTACATGTCGACTTTGGTATAAAATATAAAGACTATTGTTCAGATATTCAGAGACTTGCTTATCTGAGACGCCAGAACGAAGAAGAAATTCCCAACGAATTGAAAGAAGCTTTTGACCTTGTTGTCAACATCATTACCAAAACCGCAGAGATGTGTAAACCGGGTGTAATGGGGTTTGAAATTGATTATGAAGCAAGGGAGATGCTCAAGGAAAATGGATTCTCAGAGTATGAGCATGCTCTCGGTCATCAGCTTGGACGCGATGTCCATGACGGTGGAGCACTTATCGGACCAAAATGGGAACGATACGGCAATGCGCCGATGATTCCCCTCGAGGAGAACAATGCTTTCACCCTTGAGTTGGAGATTATCCTTCCGGGAATCGGCTGTGTTGGACTCGAAGAGGATATTGTCATAACAAAAACCGGCGGGAAATTTATCTCCCCCAGACAAACGGAGCTTATAATCTTATGAAAAAAT
>QQUK01000337.1 GCA_008501655.1 Calditrichota bacterium | reverse complement strand
CGCTCCTTGAGAGTCAAATCCTTTGCCGTTGAAAATATCAGCTTCCCGTTAGATTTAAACTGGAATCCGATATCATGCCTGCTCAATGCCATCCCCATCGCATTACGGGAGATATGTCTTGTTTCAGTTGACTCAGCTTTTAAGAATTTTCTACGGGCTGGTGTGTTATAAAAAAGATTCTCTACCTCGATTGTCGTTCCAAAAGGAGCAGCTATCGGTTGTTTTGACTGTAAGACGCCACCTTCAATAATAAGTTCGATTCCGGTAGAAGCATTCTGAGCACGGCTTACCATCCTCAGTCGTGATATTGATGCAACCGATGGGAGGGCTTCACCACGGAAGCCATAAGAATGGAGTGCATTAAGGTCATCAAAATTGCGAATCTTCGAGGTTGCATGTCTTGAGAAAGCAATTTCGATCTGGTCTTCAGGAATCCCGCAGCCATTGTCGACGATTTTGATTAACTTCGCACCTGATTTTTCAATCTCTATTTCAATCATATCAGAACCGGCATCGATGGCATTTTCAACAAGCTCTTTTACAACTGCAGCAGGTCGTTCGATTACCTCACCGGCAGCTATTTTATTAATGACCCGTTCCGGAAGTGGTTTAATCCAGCGTTGTTCGGTTTTATTAAATTTTTTCATGACAGATCTTTTTTAAATTTTGTCAACAGATTCAAAGCTTCAAGCGGTGTCAGAGAATCCATATCCATTTCTAATATCTCTTTTTCAACTTCAGATTCTTCTTTATCAAATAATGTAGGCTGAATTTTCTCTTTGTAAAGCCCTTTCCCAAGCTCCGACTGGTTAAATTTTCCGGACTCAAGAAGTTTCAATATCTGGTTGCTTCGGTTCAGAACTTTTTTAGGAACACCGGCGAGCTTAGCAACTTCAATTCCATATGAATCATCACATCCTCCGGGAATTATCTGATGCAGGAAGATTACCCTGTCTTCCCATTTCTTAACTGCAACCTGAAAATTATGTACTCTTTCATAAATCTCAGCCATCCCGGTCAGTTCATGATAATGAGTAGCGAATACGGTTCTCGCTTTAATATTTTCATTGATATATTCTACAACCGACCATGCTATTGATAAACCATCAAATGTCGATGTGCCCCGTCCGACTTCATCCAATAGAATCAACGACCGGTCAGTTGCGTTGTGCATAATGTTTGATGTTTCCACCATCTCTACTAAAAATGTCGACTGCCCCCGGGCAAGGTTATCCAAAGCACCTACCCGTGTAAAGACCCGGTCGACGATTCCGATTTCAGCTTTATCAGCCGGGACAAAAGAACCTATTTGAGCAAGGATGGTAATTAAACCGATTTGTCTGAGATAAGTCGATTTACCGGACATATTCGGACCGGTCAATATCTGAATCATATCACCATCACAGGAAAGGTTTACATCGTTAGCTACAAACGAACCGGAGGGGATAACCTGTTCAATTACCGGATGACGGCCATTTGTTATTGATATTCTGGAATCTTCATAAATTTCCGGGCGACAGTATTGATGTTTCACTGCTGTCTCTGCTAATCCAAATACTAAATCGACTTCGGCAAGAATGTCACCACAGTTTTTCAAATTTGCTATAAATTGATTTAAGTATTCAACAAGCTCGATATATAATTTTTCCTCAAAGGAGAAGATTTTGACTTCAGCATTGGTAATCAGCTCTTCTTTCTCTTTCATCTCCTGTGTGATAAACCGTTCACCGTTTACCAGCGTCTGTTTACGGATATAGTCTGAGGGTGCTTTGGCAACATGTGATTTAGAAATCTCAATATAATACCCGAACACTTTATTAAATCCGACTTTCAGATTCGGTATACCGGTACGCTCCCGCTCTTTCTTTTGCAAAGAACCGATAAATTGTCGGGCATCTTTTATTGCGTTATTCATTTCATCCAACTGAGCTGAATACCCTGCTTTGAATATATCACCTTTGTTAGCAACCAAGGGAGGCGACTCAGAAAGAGCTGAATCTAATTTTTCAATCAACTCTGTGAATTCAGGTAAAGCTCCTGTAAGATTGATAAGATGCGGAGACATCGCATTCGAGAGAACAGTTTTAATTCGCCCGGATATCTTCAATCCTTCAAGCAGTGATTTCATCTGTCTCGGATTCAGTTTTCCTATTCCCAGTCGACCGGCAAGTTTTTCGATATCGGGAAGCTGCTTTGTCTCTTCAGAGAGTAGATAGCTCAGCTCTCTTTGTTTTACCAATTCAGCAACACCGGTAAGCCGGAGTTCTATTTTTGATTTAACTTTAAATGGCCGTACTAACGAGTGCCTGAGTCTACGGGCACCTGCTTGAGTGTTACAACTATTGATAGCTGTATAAAGTGTATTTTCTTCAGAAGCATTTGAGCTGTTTTTTAAAAGTTCAAGATTCCGGACTGAACTGTAATCGAGCTGCATAAACTCATCATCGTTAAACTGAGCAATTCGATCAATATGAGCAAGTCTCTCACGATGATTTTCTTTTAAGTACCTGAAAATTGCGCCAGCTGCTGCAAGAGCTAATCGACTTTTGGAAATACCAAACCCTTCAAGAGTCGTTGTACCAAAATGCCGGTTTAAATCCGACTCTGCAGTTTTTGCATCAAAATTATAATCTTCATAATCGGTTAACTGTTTTTCTATTTTGGCAATTCCCAAACGGTTGGCTAATTCTTTTTTATCATTTTGTGCCGGAAAAAGAATCTCTGTCGGTTCCAGGACTCTTAATTTTTCAAGTATTTCCTCATCATCCCCCTCATCACATCGGAAAGCTCCCGTTGAAAGATCCAACAAAGCCATCCCCATTCTGTTTTTACCGTTTTGATGCAGGGCAGCAAGAGAAAAATTCTGATTTTCAATATCGGGAGAATCAATCGTAGCCGTCCCCGGTGTCAGTATTTCTACTATATCTCTTTTGACAATTCCCTTAGCTGTTTTCGGGTCTTCAACCTGTTCGACAACAACAACTTTTTCACCATGAGCTAACAGCTTGGCGAGATATTTATCGGCGGAATGATACGGTACACCAGCAAGCGGGATTGTATCTGCAGATCCATGCGACCGGGAAGTTAAAGTAATACCAAGAATCGGCGCAGCTTTGACAGCATCATCTCCGAACATCTCATAAAAGTCACCCATGCGAAAAAAAAGAATTTTATCAGGATGTTTGTCTTTGACAGCATAGAACTGCTGCATAAGGGGTGTAAGGTGTGAAGAACTGTCTTTTTTGTTCATCGAACTTTGACCTGAAAAGCTTCATCAAAATTGGATTCAAGCATTTTTTTGAAAGTAAGAGCGGCGTTGTATGATGAGAAATCTCCTACGTATACAACATAGTAATTTTTATCAGAAATCCTCTTGTTGTCGATCTCCACCGTTTTGCCGAACTTTTTAAAATCCTCTGAAAACCGCTCTGCATTATCTTTAGTTGAAAACACTCCTACCTGTATAGAATATGTAGTCCCGGTTCTCTGTTCAGCTTTGTTATCTCTGTCACCTGATGTCGACATTCCGGTCATCCGTTCGATAGTCGCATCAAGCCCTACGGCTGACGGGTACCCTTCCCGGCAGAGATTATAGTAAAAAACAGCATCATCGGTTCGTTTATTTTCGATCGCAGTAAAAGCAAGCATGTACAAAGCCATCGAAACGCACGGTCCGGAGTTTTCTTTAGAAAGTGTACGGAGCAAATTATAAGCTGCAACAGATTTATTAAACCGTTCCATTATCCGGGCTTTGTCAATCTGTCCGAATTGATTTTCAGGCTCCGAAGTATATTCCATTAAGTACCGGTCAGCCTGTCTGATTGCATCATTGTATTTTTTATCATGTTCATCTAAAAGAATTGAAAAACGTATCATTTCACTTCGGTACTTGCCGTTTTCCCATTTTGTTCGATACTCGTTTACAAATTTATTTAATTTGAAATCATCACCAATAAAAAAATAGTAATGCACAAGATGGAAATAGATCTCCTGTCTAAATGTTGCTGAAACGCCGGCTTTCAGGGCAGCTTCCATCATCTGAGCTGATTCATCACCGGATTCAGTGAGCAGAGACTGAAAAAAAAGAATATCACCATCTCGGTTTTGCGCTGATGACAATTGCGATAGCTGAGATTTAGCTTCTTCGATCTTCCCTGTTTTTATCAGGGAATATATATTTTCCGCCGTTGCTGTCTGCCCTAACAGAACAACAGCTATCATTGTACATAGAATTTTCTTCATTTGGTTTTAAGCGTATCAGACAGAGGTTAAATCAGGAAACTTGGAAACAACTTTTTTCTGCATTTTTTTATTTACAGATTTCAGCAGACTAAAGATCTTCTGATTATCATTGTTTTCAAGATGAATCCTGATAAGTTCAACTACAGATTTCACATCATCCGGATAATCATCTATAACCGAATTTAATATTTCTTCAGCAAGATCGGTATCACCTTTTTTCTCATAAAATTCTGCCAGACAGTGCCGGGCGATCTGATTTTTTGGTGAATGTGCCATAATATTCCGGCAGATCTGTTCAACCTCACCGTATCTCCCAAGGTCAAAGAGCACTTTCTTTAACCGGTCAATAACAAGATGCCCTTTATCAGGGACGTTACTTATCAATTTATTCCAGAAGTTAACAGCATCCTCGAATCGGCCTTCTTCACGATACGAATCACCAATTGCCAGATATGCATCAGCATAACTGTTATCATAACCGATAGCTTCTTTAAAAAGGATTCTCGCTTTATGATATTCACGTTTTTTAAACAGCTGATAACCCATTTCATATTTAAATGAGGCAAGAGGTTTTTTGGATTTATTTTCTTCAATCTTTAAAAGCTGTACAGCAGTATTATAGGCATCATCCCATTTCTTCTGCTCTTTTTGCATCTCAAGAAGTTTAATTACAGCCCATCTATTTTTCGGTTTTATAGTTACTAATTCTTTTAAAGCTGCTTCAGCAGTATCAAATTCTTCCATAAGGATATAATCCAAATACAGCTGTTTGAGAATTTCAGCTTTTACCTCAGGAGCTAAACCGGCCCGAAGGGTCAAATCTTTATGTACCTGAAGTGCCTGTTCAGGTTTATTGTTGTCACGCAGGATAATACCAAGACGAATATACGCATCGACATTGGTAGAGTCCTCAAGCACTACTTGCCTGAGCTTGCTGAATGCCTGTTCCTGTCGTCCGTCCAGTAAATCTTTTAAAGCATCAACATAAGTCTCAGAAGACACTTTTGACTTCGCTGTAAAATACTTATCATATAGATAATACAAAACCATTGTTGCTATAAGCAAAAGTCCGAATATAAGAACATAATTCAGCATATCTATTCACCCGTCTCAAATGGAGATTTTACATTTTCTTCAATTGTCTTGTTTTTAATCATTTCCGCCGATTCTTCAATCGGTCGATTCCGGAGAATGGAAACTTCACTTTCCAATGCTGTACTCCGTTTATTTGCAGTCCGCAGTTGCACCGAAAGACGAATGTAAACTGAAATAAACATGATCAGTGACACCAGCATCCCGGCAACAAAAGCCCAAAACACAACAGTCACTAAGGGAACCTCGACATATTTCACATAAATTAAGTCAACATCGACTTTCTGATTCGGATTAAAATTAAAGTAAGCAAAGGCAATAACCGCGATAACCAATATAGCGATTAAGATTGCACGAACTGCCCACATAGGAACTCCTGTTCTCTATAAAAATTCGGTTCTTTTTAGCTTCGTAACATACTACAAATACCCATTCAGGGCAATCACATCTTTATTCAAACTTCAGCGTATTAATAATTTTCTCTGTAGCTTGTTTAATTTCATCAAAATAATTGTATTCACAAATCATATGGAACAAAACAAGTGTATTATCCTTTTTCAGAGCGACTATATATCCGCCATAAGAACCTTTTACTCGCTTTCCGCCTATCGAGGAAGCAGATACCGCAACTTCATTTGTATACCGAACTTCACCTTCCCATTCACCACCGCGTACACCGTTTACTTCGTATCCGCCTCGACCTCGAACAATCAGGTCTTCAGGGGTAAATCCGGATCCACCCAGAACATTGAGAATTTCAAACTCTTTCGTTAACTCTTTCTTCTGATCGGAGTCAAAACTCTCACTGGCCAAAGAATCGATAAACTCTACCGCACTCATGTTTGTTTCCACAACTGCAACTACCATCCGGGGAATTTTAGTATAATCCGGTGCTGATTGATATTCCGGTGGAATTCCATAATCAACTTTAGAAAGTATTAATCTGCTGGTTTCTTTTTCTTTTTGAACTTTATATTTCCAACCTTCGTTCAATGTTAATTTAAAGTTGTAAATAGCATCTGTATAAACATAATCTTTTACTTTACCCGCTTTTTTACGTTTTCTGGCGGCATCAGCAACAGGTATCGCCATGATTACCAATAAGATAGCAATAATAATTCGTTTCATTGTAGTCTCCTCTCTCTAATTTAAAAATCTCAAATACTACTAATTCTATACTTATACAAAGAAAAAGCAGAATTCAACAAGAAATTAAGAAGTTTTTTGTCGAAACACAATAGATTATTTTGGATATCTGATTAGGGATAAGGAACTTAGACTAAGAAAATCCGATTTTTTTCTTTTTAAACAATTCTAAATATTCAGCCATCGTAAAAAACTGAAAATCGGTGAGTAGTTTTTCAACTTTATGCTTTAAGAGCTCAGAAGAACTATAAGTCCGGAAACGCTGTAATGTTGACAATCCCTCTATCTCAGGAAGTTCTGAGTTTATTTCCCAGGGATGAATATAAAAGATAGCCGGTTGTTTTTTCATATTTATTTTTTTTATAATCATTTTAGAATACCAATAAGGGGAATGCCTGAAATATCCGCCACCGGCAACAGGTATATTTTTGCCCAAGATATGATATGTTGTCGCCGGAATCTCATATATAGTTTTCCCTTTTGAAAATTCCATCTTGAATTTATATCTCGGACCATCCTCCCAACCATACAGGTCATGTTTGATGGGGAAAATTGAGCTGTCATATAAAAAGCCTAGTTCAGCAAGAATTTCAAATGCCCAGGGATTTTTATTATTTATAGACCAACTCGGTGCCCGATAACCAAAAGGAGCATTACCTATCGCTTTTATAAGTGAGTTTATCGCTTTTTCTGTATCCGCAATAAACTCATCTTTACTCAGAGTATCAACCCGGCGGTGATAGTAACTATGGCAGGCTATCTCATGTCCGGTTTGAAATATCTCCTGGACAAGTTCCGGATATTTCTCCGCAACCCAGCCTAAAACAAACCAGGTAGCTTTTACATTATAATGATTCAGAAGATTTAGGAGGGCGAGTGAATCATCGACAACTGTCGACTGAAGTTTCTCCCATTCTTTTTTGGTATATCGATTTGACAGAATTTCGACGACAAACCATTCCTCCAGATCAACGGTAAATATATTGTGGAATGTACTCATAATTCTGCTTTGTAGAATCGAAAAAGTCTACTTATCGACTTTCAGTTTATTTTGAGAGTCATCACCCGATTTACCTTCACGGCTTTTTTTTTGATTATGATTATATTCGTAATGATAATAGCTGTAATCATAATAATATGGGAGCGAATGATTCATATTGTTAAAAACAACACCTAAAATGTTTGTTGTTGTCGGGTCTAAAATCTCTACAGCACGGCGAACAACTTCTTTTTGTGTCGAACCTGCTTTCACGACCATCAGAACACCATCTGTTTTTGTTGCGAGAAGCATCGGATCGGAAACCGGTAACAGAGGCGCACAATCAATTAAAACGATATCGTAATAAAATTTCATCTCGTCAATCAGGGTTCCAATTACTTCAGCATCAAATACTTCTGAAGGATGCTCACAAAACCCACCGGTTGTGAGGATATCTAATTTATCAATTGATGTTTTTGAAATCGCATCTTTTGGATTATATCCTTCAGTCAAAATTTCATTCAGACCGGCTTTCGCATCCAGCTTAAAAAGTTTATTTATAGATGGTCTCCGTAAATCGGTATCCAGAATCAGCGTCTTCATCCCCTTTTTTAATGCAGCGGTTATGCCCAAAAAGGAACAAATTGTAGATTTACCTTCAGAAAGCATTGCCGAAGTCAGCATAATTGATTTTATATCCCGCTGTGATTCAGTAGTTTTAATTCTATGAAGCAATCTTCGGAACTCAGTTACATAAGGAGATTCAAGATCGTAGAATTCAAGTATTGTCTGTGGTTTTTTTCTTGCCATAACCGTCCTAATCTGTCAGATTTTTTACTGCTTCATCAAGATCACTTAATGCTTTTTCCGCATATTTGATTTTATCCTTTATTTTAGCAAATGAAGGATTCAAACGCAACGTTTGTTTATACTGATCGATACCTTTATTCCAATAGAGATACGATTGATTAACATAGCATCTCGCAAGCTCGGCATACAAGTCTACATAGGTCGGATTCTCTTCAATCTCCTGTTGTAAAAATAATATTCGTTCAGCGAGAACCTTTTCACTAACAAGATTCGGATGCAACACATGTTTCATGTAATAAGGAGCTGATTTCTGTTTTTTTAACTCTTTGTGATAATCCCGTACAGCAAGAAAATGCTTAAGAGATTCATGTAAATTCTGTGCATTCAACGCTATCAAGCCTTTTTCAAATTCAGAGACTTTGTACTCGGGATTAATAATTTCAGCTTTAGAAAAGTAGTCGTTACATTTTGAAAGAAAATCTTTAAACAAATCGGTATCAAGCTGCCGGATAGCATTCATCAGTAACGTAAGACCATAATTATAATAAGCTTCACTGTAGTACAGATTGATATCTATTGCCCGTTCAAATTCTTTTACCGCTTTATGATACATCTCCATTGACAAAAATGCTTCACCTAGATTATTCCGGTAATCAGCATATTCCGGTTTCAAATCAACAGCTTTTTGAGCACTGGCAAGGGCTTCCTGGTTTTCACCAAGTTCCAATTCAACTAATCCAAGACAATTATAAGCAGCATGTGATTCCGGCTTAAGGTTTATGACATGACGGAGCAGATACTTTGCTTCTTCATGAAACTTCTTGTAATAAAAAGCAAAAGCTAAATTCATAATCATGTCGGGATTGGCAGTATCAAGCGTTTCTTTAGCAGCACTTAAGAGTTCTTCAATTTCATATTTTTTGTCAGAATGCGTATTCTGGACAAGAGACATTACCTCTTCGGGACAAAGTTGCTCAGGGTGCGGCACCCGATTTGTATCAGCCAATTTTCCATCGACAAATACCTCTGTTTCAACTATCCCCAAAGAAACATTATTTGATGTCTGGATTATATATTCTTTGTTATTTTCAACAAGCTTGCTGTTAAGTCTGTAAGTTTCCATTCCATCACCTATTCAATTGAAATTTATCAATTTTTGGTATTGTTGCAATAACCGGTAGCCCAAGTTCCTCTTCAAGATCCTCAACCCGTTTGAACGAATCATCCAATAATTCAAACAGAAGTACAAAAGCTCCACCAAGCACAAGCCCCATTGCAAACCCGATTATAAGGATATTTCTCTTATTTGGCCAGAATGGTTCTAATGGAAGCTTTGCAGGTTCGACAACTTTGTACATTGTGCGTTCCTTCGCGCGCTCTGAAAGAATCCCAACAGTAGTCTCTGCCGATTTAAATGCATCACGATATCTCCTATTGTCATCTACCTGATTTTCAAGCTCGGCTATTTCAGATTCTAATATTGGAACTGTATTGATACGATCATCTATCTTTTTTAACGTCTGTTCACATTTGTTTTGTTTTGAATTTATTATATCAATATTCTCTTTAATAATATAACTGCGTTTCAGAAGATCTTTCTGAGCGTTCGGATACGAGGCATACTGATTTTCTATTGATGCCTCAATCATACTTTCAAGTGATTTTATATTATTATTCAACCGGATATTTACATTGATAACATTCTGATCTGTCCAGCTATACTTCTCCATCAAACTGGCATAACTAGAAATCAAGCCATCGATGTTAGTACGCAACTCTACGATCGTATCAGTATATTTTAATCGTATATTATCGAGTCCAAGGTTCCTCAACTGCACATCAATTGCAGATTTTTCCCCCTGATAATCCTGATTATCAAGTTTCAGTTTATCAATTGTCGAGATAATATCAAGACGATTCTCTTCAGATGCAATATTTTCCGGGAGCTGTAACTGTGAAAGACGCGACTTGGCAGCATTTAGTGAGTCTATAGCAAGCTGATAATACTGCTCCGATTTCTGGAGCTGCTGGTCATTAAAACGCTGGTTATCTAAAATCTTCTGCATCTCATATTTAGTTTTTTCATCTTCCAGAATAGCTGTCAAATGTGCTGCAACATCACGTGCTTTTCTTGGAGACTCTGATTCGACCGTTATAATAATCTGGTCAGTACCATGAAAACCGACAGAAATCTGCTCCTTCAGTTTTGAGACAAGCAGATTAAATTTTATCTGTTCGAGAGGGATATCCGGATTTGTCTCCCTCATTTTAGCCGCCTCACGGGCAATCAGCGGGTCATCATCAAGATTTAAATCCTGAATCAATCTCAGCATATAAGCTTGAGAAGTAAGTTCTGTCTCTAAAGCAAGCCGTTTATTATATTGCTCATCACGAGTTTCCCGCCTGTTATTCCCGCCTAAGATCCGTTCAAGTTCCGATGATGCATTTGATGGTTTATCAATCCAGACAATAGTCGATGATTGATATTTCGGAGGTATAAAATATGTTCCAACATAGGCGATAACTGATATAATTATTACCGGGATAATTATCAGCCATTTCCTTTTTTTAATAATTGTCAAAATTTCCCGAATATCTATCGGTTTAACTTGTTTCGGCTTTAACATGGTATTACTGCGTTCCTCCGTTACTATCACTTGTTGATACCTGGTCGTAGATCAGAATTGCTGAAGTTATCGCTCCTAAGAATCCGGCGATCTCAGCAACATTTAAACCTAAAAATCCACCGCTTCCGGTTTCTCTTACCGGAAGTAAAAACGTATCCTCTTTCCGAAGAATATATCTTGCCGGCGAGCCAGAAGTAGAAAATTTATCTAAATCTATTTCGTAAGTCTGAGCATAAATACCATCTTTCGTAATAAGTCTTGCATTTTTCAAGTCAGCTTCAGGTGTAGGACCTCCGGCGAGAGCAAGTGCTTCCATTAAATCAACATTATCTTCAAAAACAATAGGACCGGGACTATTTACTGCACCTAACACATAAAACTGCTTTTTTGTGCCCGCCTGATGAGAAATTTCTCCGGTAGGCAGGTTTGAATGGGAACGCGGAATTTCGATGGTGTCCATTCTTCTCAGTTTAGGAAGCTCATCAAGTTTCCCTTTTTCTATTGCCTGAGCAACATTGACAACTTCGATTTTGCCTGCTTCATCACCGCCTCGAATGATTGTTACCCGCGAAAGATCACCATATTCAGCGACTCCACCAGCTTCATTTATCAGCGTCCATAAATCCGGTATCTTTTCAAATGTCAATTTTCCGGTTGTCGCAATCTGCCCCTTCATAAAGACATGCTGATACTGATAATCAGTAACACGGACCACAACTTGTGATATCTTATTATTCAAACGGGACATCTGGCGGATTATATCATTTTGAAGTTCTACAGTTGTTTTACCGGCAGCAATAATATCACCGACTATATCAATTGTAATCGTACCGTTGTCATTAACACGAACACTTGTATTGAGATTATCATCCTGCCAAAATCTCAATTCTAATATATCACCCTGTCCAATTTTATATTCTTCAGCTGATACTTTATAAGTACTCCCCAGTAGAATAAGGAATACCGGCAACACAACTTTGAAAATCCTTTTCATAAATATCCTTTAATTTCCCAAATATATATTATCTGCCATATTCTCTAAAATCGGCATTTTCTCTCAATATTTTAAACATTAAAATATAATTTTGATTTATTCAAGTGTAAAGCATAAAACAGATTACAAATCATTATACGCAGTCAGCTCAAATAAGTTTTCGAAGACAACATTGATGTATTACGCCCACTTTCTTTAGCCTCCAAAAGTGCCATATCAGCAGCATAAATGAGGTTTTTAGGCGTTTTGGCATGTTCCGGGTAAATTGCCGCCCCCATTGAAATTGTGCATGATTTTTTAAATTTAGTATTACCAATTTCAAAAGTGAGGCTGTTTATCTTCTGGTGAAGTCGCTCCATAAATTTCCGACACATCTCCCTGTCAGCTTCCGGCATAATTATACAGAATTCATCCCCTCCATACCTGGAAACGACATCAATTGTACGAATAGACTTCTGCAGAACTGCTCCCATCTGTTTAATAATCTCATCCCCTGCCTGATGACCATAAGAGTCATTGACACTTTTTAACTCATCAACATCGAATATCATCAAGGCAAGCTGCCGGTTATACCTCTCGGCTCTGGCTATCTCTTCCTCAAGTCTATTGGTAAAATACCGGTGATTATAAAGCGAGGTCAGATTATCCTTGTACGAAAGCTCCTCAACTTTTTCATACTCGTAGGCGTTTTCCAACAGTTCGACTGCACATTCCTGCACCAGAGCAAAATCACCCATGACCAATTCAGGTTTTTTCTCGTTTTTCCAGGTTAACAACCCGAATTGGTTATCAGGCATCGGAATAGTTGTTATATATGAAAACCCATTGTCTTTTAATTCTGAGATAAAAGTCGAAGATTCTTTATATTTTGATTCAAGTTCCGAAATAGTCGTATATCTTTTCTGTTTTAGTTCTTCGACAATCAAATCAAAGTCACGCTTGTGCGGTTCACTTATTGTATCTGTATGATTTTTCTGAATTAAGTGAATATTACGACCTTCTCCATTGGACTGATAAATTATTGTCAGGTTTGACAATTTTGCAGAATCACTCAGTGCCTCAAGAAGGCGCGGTACAATCGCATCTATTTTCCGATGTCTCATCAACCGTAGCATTTTATTTACCGGATATTTACTTTCAACCGATCTCACCTGTATATCTGTACTCTGCTTAGACTTTTCAGAAACTATTTCAAGTTTCGATTCATGCCATTTTATATGATATGCCGCCGAAAGGGACTGTGCTAATTGAGCAATCAGAATACGGAATGTTTCCGTGTTTGTATAACGGTTCCCTTTGATTATATATAAACCGTATAAATTCTCCCTCCAATAGACCGGAAAGAATTGATCCATCTTAAACATATCTATCTTTTCTTTAAAAACGGGTGAAAGATATTGAGAAATTAAAGAAACATCCCTTGGGAAAAAATCTTCCATAAGGATTTTTAAAAACTGTTTATTTACATTTAAATTAAAATCGGAACGATTAAATTTGCGGATATTATGATAAAAATTCAGTTCTAAAGCCCCGCGTTTTTTTCGTAAAAATATTATCTGTTTACAGTCAAATGATTCTTTTAAGATATCTGAAAACTGACGGGCTACTTCAACTAAAGAACCTTCAGCACTGTTCTTATTAAAAAACGTAGATAATGTATCCTTATAAAGAGATTTAATTACTTCGTTTTGGCGGTTCTCTTTAGTTACTCTCCTTACTAAAAGGAAAGTCAGGATAATTACACAGAAAACAAGAAAAGCGATGAGGAGGATTTCTATGGACATGTTTGATCCCTGAGCAATAATGTTATATTTAAAATATAGAAGGTGAACGGGTTATGTCAATAAAAAACGGATCAATAAAATTTTCTTACGTACTGAAATCTTGATTTCCGACGTAACAATTTGTTTTTCTTGAGTATTGAAAAAACCCGCAACCAGCTTACCTTTTCATCAGGATAGAGCATGAGTAATTCGTTTTTTATCTCGCCTATTGATGCAAACGGATCATTTTTAACCATTTTTAATACTGATGTCTCTACGGAATCAAATTCAGAAAGCGACTGATCTTCGTATTTATTGATATTCTGTTGTTGAGCTGGTTCGTGCGGTGTCTCAGTTTTAACGATGGTTGTTACTGTTCCGCTTTTTTTTTTGGCGAAGAAGAGTTACCCCTGAAATCACCTAACGCATCATCTATCGATTTATAAGCTTTCAAAACATTATCGAATTCGAGAAGTTCATAAATTTCGTAAACATTCGGAATCATATTGGCTAATTTCAAATCCCCATCATTATCCTGAATATCTTTGATATGAGATATAAAGATTCCCCATCCGGCAGATGAGATATATTCAACACCGGCAAGATCAACAACAAGCTGATATCTGCCGCGCTTCAAAAGTGATCCGATTACTTCTTCAAGTTCACCGGCAGTCATCGTATCGATAACACCATCAACCCGAATTTCGGATACATCTTTTGATTTATTTTCTTTCAGAGATATTGAAATATTATCCATTGTCATTCCCATTGTTAAGCTAATACGATATATCTTTTGGGGATGTTTGGCAAGGATTTTTTTAGGAGAGATTCCCGTCGTTTTCCAGGTTCTTTACTTCAACCTCTTCTGATTCTTCTGTGCGACCATATGGACAACAACGACCTACAATATAGCTAATATCATCGGTTGTTTTCGTAAATCCGGTAAACTCGTCCAAACCTGATATTATACTGTCTGATACCTGAGAAATATCGTTATCCCAGTTTTCATTTACCGTTTTTGAGAACAAGGAAAGCAGTCGATTCAATC
>QQUK01000070.1 GCA_008501655.1 Calditrichota bacterium | reverse complement strand
TGAATCAGGTTCTATCCCTTTGAGAATCCAATCCATAGCAAGGCTTTCCCAATCGTCCGAAGCAGAAGCATCGATTATTCTGGTTTTGTCTTTTATTGGTCCGGATATGATAAGCTGGTTAGCGCGTCTCTTCACGACTGGTGATTTCACAATCAATGCTTGCCTGATCATCCCGTCTTTTAACTTCGCTTGTGATTGTCGCAGACATTCTGCATCCTCAGCTTTTGGGGGGATAGCAGTTCTGAGGTCTACTAAAAGTGAAAAGCCGTCTTTGAACTTTTTAATTATCTCTTCTTTTTCTTGGACATATTGCTGGATTTCACCCGGTGCATATATACTTCCCATAGTAATATGTAATCCATACATTGTCTCTTCAATTGTGTACATCGAATTAATTTGTCTCCTGAATATACGTTACAAGTAACCTATTTGTCATATATCGGAATAAATTGATATTTCTTTAGTTGCCTTTATTTGAAGAGTAAAAAATAGATAATAAGCAGACTAACCTTAAGATTTTCGTGCCAGAGGATAGAGTTTTTCTGTAAAAATAATAATCTTTAAACCCACTTTTCAAAGTATCCGGTAATCTGCCCCATAGCACATAAAAATTCACCTTCCCGGGGTAATCGCCAATACGCCCTTCTGAGTGAAGGAATTTCAAGTTCACAAAACCCAGTGTCAATTGTGACTACATGGTAGGACCGGCCGGTTATGTTATTTTTTTTCTTTTTATGATGTAAAAATTTACCACAAATATAAGTGAAGGATTTGATCTGTTTGTCATTGTTAAAATATATGTCATAAAGATTATATATCCCGTAGGCAACCCCTGCAATCGGCTTTTGTTCTGCTGTTTTAGGAAATAAGGAAAATTCTTTTAACATCTTTTCATTCGGGAATACTCTGATGAGTGATGGGAAAAAAACTAATCTTGCAGATGCATTCGCGGGTATCCTGCCGGAATGATACAACCTGTATATAGGACATAAGATATTTATTATGTTGTTTGGTTCATGTTCAAAAGTAACTCCGAAAAAACCTTTATAAATATCCTGCGGGTCAGGGATCTTCCTGACTACCTTTACCGGTACTGTGTGAGTGGATCGATAAGCTACGTTCACATATTCAGCTTGATCATATGAATTGATTCCGACAACACTATACAATCCCTCAATTGTATCAAATCCTGCATATCTCCACTCACCGGATTGAACGATGTACTTTGGATTTTGATTCTTAAGTGCTGATGCGACCTGATCCATCGGAAGTTCACCTTTAAATCCAATATGTCTGAGACCGAACCCGCTTTTGATGAATTTCTGTTTTAAATAAAGTTTCTTCAGTATATAAATGATAATGAAAAAAAGAATAGATACGCCAAAAATTATTCCGAATGTCAATAAAACTGAAACAGTGTTTGCATCATATAGTTCTTTGTTCATATCTTCTCATCAACTTCTCATTTATTATGTATCTCTATTATACAAAATTATCTTTTCTATTATAAATTATTTTTGCAATATAAATTTGTAAACTTCATACTAAACCGACCAAAGAAATACTTCTTTGTCTTCATAATGAGAACCTAAAGTAGAAATTAAGACACATATTACTTGACATAATTCTGTCTTTATCTTACTATGTAAAATACAACGCGCATGGGCAGAGCACACCCAAGAATTTTAAAAAAATAAATATTGTTATAACTTCGCAATAGAGTTACGTCTGATTGGAGGTGATAATTAGTTATTGGTAATGTTATTGGGATGATATTAAGGGGATCATCATGCTGCTACTTCTTCAGTTTTACTCTTCTTAATTAATAATTACAAATTAGAAAAATAGTAGATAATAAGAACTATTTATTGTTTAAATGGGAGCCATTTTAAATGAAAATTAAAAATTTCATACCAGTTATTTTCTCTCTTGTTCTTTTCTGTACTGGTACTCTCTATTCTGCCAGTCTACCCATTAATCATTTTGATGATAATTCAGTTAATCTGATTAATATTGAACAATTAGATAAAAAATTACAAAATTTTACTAACGCAGCTGCTCCGGGTGACCCGGTTGATTTTGATGCTGCACAAATTGCGGGGGCTGATTACTTAAGAAGATTACAGGCTGATATAACTGAAGATAATGCCGGTAATGGAAATCCTGATGTACCGGATGATCCTGATGATGGTGGTTGGGACTGGGCATTATCTACCTTCGCCCACACAACTTCTGCAAGTCCGACAAATATTTATGGCGCTACTGTCATGGGTGTTTACTATACTTATCTGGAAACCGGCGATGCTTCACTTTTTACGGTCATGCTCGATGCTGCTAATCAATTAGTAGCAACAGGTCCCTCTGTTAACAGAGCAGGTGCCGACATGAAATTCCTATTACTGTTTAATGAATTGTATTCTAACGAAGTCGCTGCTACAACAGTTTATGCCGATGCTGCCAAAGCTAAGTATGACCAGAGGTTAGCGGATAACGGGGGAACTGCTACATCATTTGGTGAATATATCCGCGATGTCCGCGGTGTTAATCAGGGATACTCAAATGGTATCATCCCCTGGGATATCGGTATCTATGCCGTTGTTGCTCAGATGTTGTTTGATATCTACGGTGGAACCTATGATGCCGATGCTGATGCTTTTGCTGAAGTAATCTGGCAGGATACATACAATGCTAATCCGGGCTACTTTGATTTAGTTGCTGATGCCGGATATGATCCTACTTTTGCCAATTCTGATTATTGGTGGTACTCACTTGGTGTTACAGGACTTATCGACGCTTTTGCAGCCTCAGGAAGTCATACTGCAGAGATTCCGGGATTGATAACAATCTTACTCGAATGTCAATATTCGGGTGGTGGTATTTCCGGCGGCTATGGTGCCAATCCTGATGATGAAGACTGGCAGTCAACCGGATACGCAATGATGACACTTGGTAATTATGATCAGGCTACGTACCAGAATGATATCAACAGAATGGGATATTGGCTCGGTGCTACTCAGGATGTATCTGGTGCCTGGGTTTATTCCAGTGGAAATCATTACCCTGAAATCGGTGGTGAAGCTACTGCAGGACTGTATTTCACTGATAATATAAATTCAGATGTCATTGTTGATGATGATTTCACTTCACAGGCTGATGTCGATGTATATAATACTGCCAACAGTACATCATACGTCTGGGGATACAATGCATTTGCAACAATTCAGGCTGCTATTGATGCTGTCAATGGAAGTACTGTATATATTTTAAATGGAAGTTATACAGAAACACTTGTTATAAATGAACCGCTCACATTAACCGGTGAATCAGAAGCTGGTGTAATTATCAATATCCCGGCTGCAGGCGGTTACGGAATATCGGTTACTTCTGATGATGTTACATTAGAATACTTTACTTTAGCAACAAATGCTGCTAATGAAAATTATCCTATCCATGCGAGCGGAACGCCGAATCCTCCGGATGGATATGATAATCTTACAATTCAGTATGTCACCATTCAGAATGCCCATCGCAGAACGGGGTTTGATATTCATGGGTACACTAATGTTGTTCTCTCACATTTAACATCAATGGATGCCTGGGGTGGAAACGGTATGCAGATTACCGGTTGTATAGATGTTACTATTGATAATATCACGACATCCGGTAACGCTTGGGGTTCGATTGCTATTTACTGTTCAGGCCCGAGTTATTTAAACAGAGGCTCTGACAATGTTAACATAGATGGAAATACACTATCTCTTGGTGAAAAGAATCTTTTCAGACAGGATGAGTTTGGATTAATTAATACAAATATTACAATTGCCGGCTATGAATTTCTTGTACGGAATTTAGCATTCCGACCGGATGCTGCCGGATTTTACATGTATCAGGATACACAGGCTGATGCTGTTGCTATGGCTATTGCTTTAGACGGTACAGCAGTCGGTTCTTATGTAACCTTTCTCTTAACAGGTGAATTTTTGATTGTAGACGGTATGTACATACAACCGGCTATCGACGCTGCATCACCCGGTGAATCATTAAATGTAGGTGCCGGTACATATACAGAACAGCTGCATATTTACTATGATGATCTTGAAATCGTAGGTGCCGGTGTTGATATGACAACAATTGTATCACCGGCTTCTCTGCCGCTTTCATTTAGCACCGGATCAAACGATAACTATCCGGTTGTCTTTGTAGATAACGCTGTTGACTTCGTATTGACTGATGTTACTATCGATGGTGCCGGTCAGGGTAATGCCAATTATCGTTTTGTTGGTCTTGGCTATTATAATGCCGGGGGAACATTTACCGATGGTAAAGTTATCAATGTCATGGATACACCGTTTAGTGGTACACAGCATGGTGTTGCTATCTATTCGTACAATGACACCGGTGGTCCATTCTCAATCGTAATGAGTGACCTCTACGTTGACACTTTCCAGAAAAACGCATTCAGTCTTCTTGGAAGTGGTTTAACCATAGACCTTGATAATATTATCACTCAGGGTGCCGGTCCTACCACAGTAACAGCTCAGAACGGTATTCAAATCGGAGGTGGTGTCTCAGGAACAGTTGATAATTGTGAGATGTATGATATCGCCTATACCGGAGCAACCTGGACCGCAACCGGTTTCTTAAACTCAGGTGATGTCACCGCAACCGGTCTTATCATTGATGGTTGCCAGACATCAGTCTACTGGATTGATGGTAGCGGTGCATTTGACAACGGTACAATCTCAAATGTTCAGGGTGATGCTTTTTATGCCTATAACAGCACAACTGCAAAAGCCGCCGATCCGAAAGTTCAGCCGGCGATATTTGATGCAGAATTTTCTCAGGTTACGAATAAAACTCCGCAGACAGTATCAGTTACCAATTCAACAATTACCGGTACCGGTGCTGCTGCAAGCTGGGGTGTCAGTGCCTTCTCGACTTCTCCTGATGTAGTTAATTTCAATGTATCAGGTTGTACAATTGACAACTGGGACTATGGTATTTATGCCTATGATTATGGTGGTCCGGTAAATGTTGTTGCCAACGGTAACGCTGTCATTAACTGTACTTTTGGTATGGAAGCTTCTGCAACCTTAACTCAGCAGAATGCACAACAGAACTGGTGGGGAACAGCCGATGCTTCACTGGTTGCTGGTCTTATAAGTGGTCCGGTAGATTATTCACCATGGTATGAAGCAAACTACGTCGGCGACCCGCATCTGACCGCATGGTCATGGGGCATGGATAATAGCGGAACAATTCAGGACGCTATCGACGCTGCAACATCCGGTGACTTCATAAATATGGCAACCGGTGTTTACGCCGAAGGTCCTCAGATTCATGTCGATAAAAGCCTGACTATTGCAGGTACAGACCCGGTCACAATCAACACGACTGCAAATACCGGAAGTTCAGGTGATTCCCGTGGATGGTTCTTAGTTGATGCAGGCGTTATTTTTAATTTCAGTGATGTCACTTTGGATGGAACAGGATTTAATGTCTATCAGGCTGTCCGATCACAAGGTGGCGGTGTCTACGATAATATTAATTTTACAAATATAGTTCATCCCGGATACGCCGGTGTTGCTCTTGCTGTTTTTGGAAATGATAATGTAACCATCAGTAATTGTGACTTTTCAAATATTGGCCGTATTGGCGCCCTCCTTTACGGAAGTGGTTTGGATGATTCTTACTTCATAAATAATACCTATACCGGTAAAGGTGACGGTGACTGGCTCGATTATGCTGCTGATATCTCAGCAGGAGCAGTTGTTACTGTCGATGGTTGTGTAATCACAAACTGTACCGGTGTCGCATCATCGGACGGTTCAACGTCTGCCGGACTGTTAGTCTCAACTTATTTTGGTCTTGGCACAACTGCTACAATAACTAACAGTTCAATTACAGGGAATACATCCGGTATCGCTGTTGGATATGATGCTGCCGATGAATCTGTTGTAATAGCAAACGGAAACGTTATAGCTGATAACACAGATTATGGTATCTCCACTTCCGGTTCACTGGTTTCTGTAAATGCTGAATACAACTTCTGGGGTGCTTATGATGGTCCGCTTGATTCCGATGGAACAACTGAAGCGGTTATTGGCGGTACCTGCTACGCCCTTGGTGACATTACAAACCAGGTTGCCGAAGGATTCCCCGGTGATGGTCTCGGTAATGCTGTAACAGGTGATGTTGACTATTGTCCATGGGTTGCTTCTGATGTATTGATGACTCCGGATGATTTTGTCTATCTCTGTGACGGTTCGTTTGATATGACTGTCTCAATTTCACCATCTATTTCAAATATGAAATCAATCTCAGTAAGAGTTAGTTATCCGGCCGATCTCTCATTCGATGGTATGACATTATTGGATGCTAATTATTCTTCAGCTCCGGTATTTACCTGGGACAATGCTTCTGGGTATGATTCGGTTCAGGTTGATATGTTTGTAACAACCGGATTCTTAGATGGCTCTGCTGACCTGTTTGATATTAGCTTAAGCGGTTCTGCAGATATTTGTGCCGGAGATATGATTTCTGTTACAAGAGCTGTCTGGAAAGCCGGCTTATCAAATGACGAAATAACCGCAGCAACTCCGGCTCCGTCGACAATTTCTGCCGACTGTGCTGATCCTGTCGTTACAATCAACGGACCAGTTGATGGTGGTTTTTATAACACTGCACCAATCCTTGATATTGCTGCATCCGATAACTGTGATATTGATTATCTTTACTATCAGATAGATACTGATGGTTGGGTTGCTATTCTTTCAGGTTTCGCAGGCACGAGTTATGCCAATGCTGCCTGGGCAATCCCTACTGTCGATTTTGATGCACTAACTGAAGCATCACACTGTATCCAGTTCCGGGTTGTTGATGATCTCGGAAGAGAAGGTCTTTCAACATCATGGTGCTTTACAAAAGATATAACTGCACCGGCTCCGCCAACAGAACTTGTTGCAGAACCGGGTCATAATAAAGTTAAACTGAGTTGGACAAACTCATCATCCGGTGATGTTGTCGGTGTGAAAATCCAGAGAGTAGCATGGGGTGATTACCCGACTTATGATACTCCTGCTCCGGCATATCCGGCCGATGAATTGACCGGTACAAATGTATTTGACGGTACCGGGATCGATCTTGTCGATAACTCAGGTCTTTCAAATGCAACCAGAGATATCTATTACTATGGTATCTTTGCTTATGATGCTGCCGGTAACTACTCTGTAGCTGCTGCATCTGCTCAGGCACGCTCAACATCGTACTGGCTTGGTGATGTCGCTGATAATACATTTACGCTTGGTAATTTTGACGGGTTTGTTCATGTTGGTGATCTGACTGTCTTTGCATCTTCATACTGGAAAACAACCGGTGATGCCGGCTTTGTTGCTGATGCTGACTTCGGTCCGACTGAAGGTGGTACCGATAACGGTGTCTTTAATGCCGCACGCGGTATTCCGGTACCGGATGATTCCGTCCAGTTCTCTGATCTTGGTATCTTTGCCATTAATTATCAAACAGTTGATAATGTCATGAAAGCTGTACCGCTTTTTGCTGATGCAACCGTCAATGGCAACCTGAACCTGAGATTGGAAACAACCGTTGAAGGTGACGAAGTTATCTGTGCTGTTGTATTACAAAATAACAGCGGAGATGCAAAAGTTATTCATACCGCTTTTGAATATCCTGATAATCTTGAATATATCGGTTTTGAGAGCAAGTTAGTTGATAATGTCGGTGATAACCCAATCTTTGATAAATCAAGAACTATCGGTTCTCTGGTTGAATATGATATGGCACTGATTGGTGAAAATGCAACTATCAGCGGGTCAGGTACCCTTGCAGAATTCAGATTCAGAATCACAGATGATACACCATCTGATTTTGTATTTGTCGAAGGAATTGTATTCGATAATAATCTGAGCAATCTGTCAGCTGATCTGGTTGTAGGTAATACCGGATTACTGCCTGAGTCATATAAACTCAGTCAGAATTATCCGAATCCGTTTAACCCATCAACCGAAATTTCTTACCAGCTGCCTCAGGCAGGGAATGTTGTACTTGAAGTCTTCAATCTGCTTGGTCAGAAAGTAAAAACACTCGTTGATGAATATCAGTCAGCTAATAGTTATAGCATTACCTGGGACGGTACAAATCAGCAAGGTACCCGAGTAACTTCAGGTGTATATGTCTATAAATTAACTGTCAATCAATTTAAACAATCAAAGAAAATGGTATTACTGAAATAATACTTTTGAGGGGGGGTGCGGATGTAATGTCCGCACCCCTGATTAAAATGAAAATGATACGACTTATTCAAATACATCTTTTGCTTTTGATAATAGCGGTATTCTCATCAACAGTAACCGCACAAAGCAGAATTTCATTTTCTCCTTACCAGTCGGTTGCATCGGTAGGTGATACAATAGAGATTAATATTGCTATTGAACCAGGTGTTGTTGATTTATTTGCATATACAACACATGTTAAATTCGATACATCAATGCTTCAAATCATTGAAGCATTTCCTACAAACGAATGGTTGACTATCTCAGGGACAGATCAATATTTTGTTGGTGCTGACTCGCTTGAAATCAATCCGGAAACTAATGAACCCAACTGGTATTTTCATGTTTTTGATGTTCTTTTTACAAACCCAAAATCGACGATAAACGGGTATGCTGAAATAGCTACATTACAGTTTGAAGTTATGCAGCCGGGAATTTCTCAGATATACTATGAATACTATAAAGGGTCAGATACTTTGTTACAAAGTATCATCGACAACTCAGGGATTGGATTAATATATGTTTGTCCATTACCTATGTCTGTTGGTGATCTGGATGAATCAGGCTATATCGATATAGCTGATCTGGTCTTTTTTGTAGAATTCTCCTTTAATGGAGGGCAGCCCCCGGCATTTCTTCTTGCTGCAGATCTGAATTGTGATGTAGTCGTGGATATTGCAGATATTGTATATATGGTGGAATTTATGTTTGGTGGAGGTCCGGCACCTTGTAATCCATGCGACTAAATTAGGAGTAACTATGAATAAAATTTATAAATTTTTACTTATTTTTTTACTGTTTGCCAGTCCGGTTGTAAGTCAGACGGCGGATATATATTTTGATGCTGATGAATCTTACTCACAACGGGATACTTTTTTTGTTATCTCTGTAAAATGTGATGTCTTTTTTGAAGAAGTAAAAGCAATAAGATTAGACATCGATGTAGACCCGTCAGTTTTATCTTTTGATACAACACAGTCAGGTTCAGATACGATTTTTGTAAAACCGGGAGGACTTTTGATTCCTATCGATACGGTCACGTTCTTTTCCTATTATCTGCATCCTGATTCAACAAGAATCACAATCGACATAGCTCTGTTATCTGACAGCGCAACATTCAACGGTCCCGGTGAATTGGTCTGGTTACCGATTACAACTGTCGGTTTTGGTGAATCAGATATAGTATTGGTCAACGCGTTTTTGATTGATCGGTTCGGGAATGAAATCCCTGCTCTAACAAATGATTCATGGGCGAAAGTCTGTCAGTTTGTAGGAGATGTAAATGCTGATAATCGGATAGATATTGCCGATTTAGTTTATTTTGTCGATTATTCTTTTGGAATTCCCTCCGGTCCGCCTCCGAATACGTATTTTTCAGGTGATGTCGATTGCTCAGGCTATCTGGATATTGCCGATATTGTCTATTTAGTAACGTATATGTTTGATTACGGACCGCCACCGTGCGAAATATGTCTGTAATATAGTTAAATATTTTTTGATCGCTCCTAGTTATTTTTTTGGTATTATAAAGCGATGCTGAAGTCAGCATCGCTTTATTTTAAAACATAGTATCATACTAATCCGAATAAGGGAGAGTCCGCTAAAAAGTCATGAGCTCAGTATAGATTGTTAGTCTAAAGTGATAACAACTTTTCCCCGTGCATGTCCGGTTTCAACATATTTTATCGCCTCAGGAGTTTCACGTAAGGTGTAGCTTCTGCCTATAACAGGTTCAATTTTACCGTTTTCCATTAGCTCTTTTATAAATGATAATTCTGTTTGGTTGATGTCTGCGATAAACGAAGCAACTTTTCTGCCTTTCATTTTAGCAATGAGAGGATTAAATATCATTGATAGAAAGATACTCAACGTATCTGAAGACCCTCCGATTCCAATATAAATACCGCCTTTCCTCAATGCACTCAGCGATTTACTTATCGGGTTAAAAGCAGCATTGTCTAAAATAAGATCGTATTCTGTACCACTCAACCAGAAATCATCCTTTGTATAGTCAATGAGATGGTCTGCACCAATCGACTTAACCAGCTCTAAGTTCTTTCCGCTGCACACACCGGTAACTTCCGCACCCATTGCCTTCGCTATCTGGACTGCAAATGTTCCCACACCACCGGATGCACCATTGATTAAAAGATGTTGTCGGGATTGTAGTTTTCCATGATCACGAAGAGCCTGTAACGCCGTAACACCGGCGATCGGCACAGCGGCAGCTTGTTCAAAACTCATCGACGCAGGTTTTATCACAGCTCTACTTTCTGGAATACAGGCATATTCTGCAAATCCACCCATTCCCGATCCAAAGACTTCATCACCTGTTTTGAATTGTGTTACATCTTTTCCGACCGCTTCAACCGTCCCCGACATATCAGCCCCAATAATTTTATGTTTCGGCTTCAGAATGCCAAAACCCATCAGGCGAATCAGGAATGGGTCTCCACGGAGAACATGCCAATCAAGCGGGTTTACCGAAGCTGCAGAAACTTTGATAAGTATTTGATTATCTTTCGGAACCGGTTTATCCGTTTCCATGAATTTTAGAATATCTGAAGAGCCGTATGTTGTTCTAAGAATAGCTTGCATAAGAAACCTCCAATTGTTGAAACAATATAGTAATCACAACAATTTGAAGCAAGACTTGTAACAGTTTAAATATTGATTAACGATGTGAATATTAGTAATCTCAATCCATTTGAAGCTGTACTCTTGTCTGTGAGAATGAGTCTGGGAAACTATTTTTCAAACATTCAATCAGCTTTTCCCCGAACTTCACAGCGTAAATCCCGCGCAAGAGACGCATTCTGTCATTTTAATCTAAAGTTTGTCAAATAGGAAATAATAAGAAAAAAATATCACGGTAGATTATTCATATTTTATTCTTTCCGCTTGACATAATGTAGACTAAATAAGTATATTATTTCATATTCACACTGTTCACAAATTCAAAACGCAAAAAATACAATTAATTTATATTAAATCAAGTGAGGACACTTTCATGAAATCTCTCAAACATTTTACATGTATTGTATTGGGATTAGTAATCTTTAGTATTCCAAACCAGTCATTAGCAATGGATTTGCTCTTTAATCATCAGGGGCAATTGACCGATAGCAATGGTGACCCGGTCGCCGATGGAACTTATCAGATTATATATTCTCTCTGGGATGATCCGAATACCGGGAATATGCTCTGGGCGGAAACATTATCCGTACCAGCTGTGAACGGATTATTTAGTGTTGTTTTAGGTACGGTTCAACCACCGGAACCTGTACTTTTTTCAAATCAACTTTATCTCCAGACACAAGTCGGTACAGATTCCCCGATGACTCCAAGATCTACTCTGACATCATCACCTTATGCCGCTACGGCGATGTCTGTACCCGGTTTCACTCCCGGTCCCGACAATACCGTCACCGGTCAGTATGGATTTGCCGCAGGTAATCAGAACTCTGTGTTATCTGATTACGGTGCAGTAACCGGGGGACAGATGAATATTGTTGAAAATACAAACAATACGTTACCTTCATTTGATACAACCGGGATTTTTAATGGGTTAACTCCAGCATTTGGTAGTGATAAATCATTAATCTGTCTTACTGTTGCAGGATGGATAGGTGGTGGTACTCTTAATACAGCTTTTGGTGGAAGTGCGGCTGTAGGTGCTGGCTCTGACAACCATGCTGATGGAGTCTTTACTTCGATAATCGGCGGTTGTCAAAACTATGCCTTAGGCGGATTTGATGTTGTCTCTGGTGGGTATAACAACCAAACCGTTCTAAATGGCGGCTTCAGAGTTATTGCAGGTGGAAGAAATAATATTATAAATTCATCATGGTACTCATCCGTGGGTGGTGGTGTCTTTAATACAATCGATGCTCCTACTGTTGGTGGTACTATAGGCGGTGGGTATGTCAATAGAATTATCGGGCATGTTGCCACGATCGGTGGCGGATATTTTAATAATGCATTTGGATTTGGAGCAACGGTTGGTGGCGGTCAACAAAATATATCTAACCAGGATTATTCTACAGTCGGCGGAGGGTTAAGTAATAATGCTAATGCACAGTTTGCAACAATTGGCGGTGGCGGAAGAGCTGATCTGGCGGACCCGCTGAGTTCAAATGAAGTGTACGACAATTATGGAACTATTGCTGGTGGTGGAAGTAACAAAGCCGGCTCAAATGACGGTATTGAAATCAATGACCAATACACAACAATCGGCGGTGGGTATTTTAACCAGACCTTAGCTGGCTACTCAACTATCGGCGGTGGTGAAATAAATGCTACGCAAGGTATATATGGAACAGTCGGTGGGGGACGGGACAACCATGCATCCAGTTGGGCTGCTACCGTTGGTGGTGGTCAAAGCAACGAAGCTTTTGGCTATACATCTACAATTGGTGGCGGGCTTCTCAACCTTATAACTGCTGACTCTTCAGTCATTGGTGGCGGTACAAATAATTTAATCAATACAACATCCTCAGTAATTGCCGGAGGAAACATAAACAGCATAACAAATAATGCCATCCTCTCAGCAATCGGCGGCGGTTCCGGGAATCTCGTACAGGCATCGACAGGTACTATCGCTGGTGGTGCCAGAAATACAGTAACAACAGTAGGTATAGGCGGAGCTATCGGTGGCGGTGCAGGAAACATCGTCGGAAGTTATGCTACCGTCCCCGGTGGGTTAGATAACGAAGCATCGGGTGACAATTCCTTTGCTGCCGGTATCAATGCAAAAGCAACTCACAACTGTTCCTTCGTATGGTCTGATTGCTGTATCGATGCTACAGGTGCAGCGTTGCCTTTATATTCTACAGCAGCAAATTCATACAACGCAAGAGCAACCGGAGGATTTTATTTCTTCACTGACTGTGATACTATCTGGGATCCTACAACTCCTCCCTCAGGTTCATACCTTCCTCCGGGTGGTTCGATGTGGTTAAGCGGATCAGATAAAAACCTGAAAAGAAATATCCGTGAAGTTAATAATTCAGATCTATTGGAAAAAGTAGCCAGCTTACCTATATATCAATGGAGCTATAAAAAGCAGGATGCCTCAATTGAACATATCGGACCGATGGCGCAGGAATTCTATGAAACATTCCAGATAGGTGATAACAATACTTCAATAGGTGCCTTAGATCCGGCAGGTATCTCGTTAGCAGCTATCAAACAGCTGCATAAAGAGAATGAAGCTTTAAAGGCAGAGATTGAGTCTTTAAAAATTCAGGTAGATGCCAACAAAGAGTTGTCGGCAAAAGTCGATCAACTTTCCAAACTGGTTGAGACATTATTGGTTTCAAATGACCAGACAATAAAAAAAGAATACGCAGCAACAAAATAAGTTATCGGATTATGAAAAAAAGCAGACAATCAGTTGTCTGCTTTTTTAGTAAAATAGAACCAGCATGTGTCCTGCCCCTGAAAGTGGGTATCTCATTTTTATCAAACCTCAATCAAACAATGACTCTTTATCTTGATAAAGAGCTATTTCCTTTTCAAATTGAAAAACAAAAGAACTTTACTAATTAGCATAGTCGTTGTACATTAAAGTGTCAGGACACCATGTTGCTAAGTGTAGTATTGAAATTTTAAGTAGAATAGAATTTCAATTATATTTAATGGGAGTGAATATGTTCTTTTCTCGTATTTTTTACAAATCAATACTGTCATTTGTGATAATACTAATAATATTTATGTCTTTATCATGTTCAAATTCCAATACAAATTCCAACCCTACTGGTCCGGGAATTTTACAGCCAGAACCATCTGAATGGATCTGGCAGAATCCACTTCCACAAGGGCATCATCTCAGGGGAGTTAGTTTTATTGATGCTAATATTGGGATAGCTGTCGGATATTATGGTACAATAATAAAGACTATTGATGGTGGAACTAACTGGGTAAGTCAAAAAAGTAACATAAAAAGTCATCTTCAAGGAGTTAATTTCTTTAATGCCAATATAGGTACAGCTGTTGGGACCGGAGGTATAATTTTACGAACAAACGATGGAGGCGTCACCTGGACAGGTCAAAATGGTAACACATCCAATTCTCTTCAAGGAGTATGGTTTACCGACGCTAAAACAGGGACAATAGTTGGAAGAAATGGTACTATTTTAAGGACAACTGACGGTGGGGAGAATTGGTTGAATCAATCAAGTGGTACAAACAACTGGCTTTTTGGTGTTAATTTTATAGATGCTTATAATGGCATGGCAGTAGGAAGATATGGAACGATCTTGCATACTATCGATGGTGGAAAAACCTGGGTCAATCAAACTAGTGGGACATCCAGAGCACTCTATGGAGTGAGTTGCATAGATGCCTTCAATTGTATTGTGGTTGGAGAATTCGGTATAATCTTACGACCAACAGATGGCGGAACAACCTGGGAGAGTCAGGTAAGCGGCATTACTATTGCCCTGCTGGGAGTCAGCTTTTTTGAT
>QQUK01000098.1 GCA_008501655.1 Calditrichota bacterium | reverse complement strand
TTGCGAGTTCAATACTCTTTTCAACCATCTCATATCCCTCAAACTGCACCTGCCTTCTACCGGCATCAAGAGAAGCCAGCATCTGATAATTAGGGGACGTTGAAGTGTGAGTCATATAAGCTTCCAAAAAGGTATCTTCGGTTTTTTTCCGAAATTCTTCATCAAAGATGTGTATCATCGACCCCTGCCTGAAACTGCTCAAAGTTTTATGAGTGCTCTGAGTAGTATACACACGGATTCGTACTTTATCAGGATCAGGAAGAGATGGTGATGATCCTTTTGGTAATGATTTTAAATGTTCTTTGTATTTTTTTCGGTATTTTTCACTTTTATATTTATTAAACAACTTCTGTCCGACAAACATTCCGGTTCTTTGTTTATAATTGTATGTAAATCCGGCGAATGCAAACCAAGCTTCATCCCAGAGAAATATCATATCTGGCTTAATAGCAAGAACAGCTTCCATCACCTGCTCCACATTGTATACTATACCGTCAAATGTACAATTAGTAAGTAACAACATTTTAACAGAATTTAGTCTGCCTGATTTGTTAAGTAATAACAGCTTTTCACGGATATGTTCCAGAGGAACAGCACCATACATCGAATATTCCTCAATAGGATAAGAATCGAGATAGACCGGAAAAGCACCTGAAAGAACCAGACCATAGTGATGAGATTTATGGCAGTCCCGATCAATGAGCACGACATCACCAGGTTCTATAAGAGCCTGTTGAACAATCTTATTTGCTGTAGACGTTCCATTGGTAACAAAAAAAGTCCGTTGAGAACCATATGCATCTGCAGCCATCTCCTGAGCTTTTTTTAGTGGTCCGGTAGGCTGTAAAAGTGAATCTAATCCTCCTGTTGTAGCCGAAGTTTCAGCTAAAAACATATTCCTTCCATAAAACTCACCAAAATCCCTAATCCAACGGGACTTAAATACTGAATTTCCTCTGGAAATAGGCATCGCGTGAAAGACACCGGTCGGTTTCAGACTATATTCTTTTAAAGCACTAAAAAATGGAGTCTCAAACCTATCCCGAATACCTCGCAGTATCCCTAAATGAAGTTCCTGTAGATCCTCTTTGCGATAATAGATTCTGCGAAAAGATCGTATAGTACTGTCCTTTAGATTCGATAATGATGTATCTGTAACGTAATAAATATCCAGCTCAGGTCTGTATTGTCTTGCAAGTTTACAAAGAATCGGACCAAGATCCTCTTCCTGCTTTGAATCGAGATCGAGCTTTAAAACATTCTGTATATAGGGTTTTATTATCGGTGAGATATTTGAAGAACGATAAGGAGGAGCATAGCGGATGACTACTGCCTGAATGGTATGATTAAAAAGGATAGCAATGAGAGCATCCTGAAAAGATTTCTGAACTGTAATATCGTATACAAACGATTCATTTTTATCCCGGATTTCACGCAGCTTTTCTCTTAAAGCAGCTTCATCAGGCTGGCTGAGATTTTCAACAAAAAGAACTTCGAAATACTGTTTTTTCAAACCTGACTGAACTGTTTGATGTTCTCGGATTTCACTCTCAAGATTTTCCTCATCAAACAAAAAATGAGGATTACTTCGATAAGTATCACTTACTAACTGTTTAGTTGTTTCTATGACTTGATTAGATAGTGCAGTATATTCATTTTTTAAAAAAGAATTTATGAGTTTATCTACCCGTGACAATCCAGGGAAAGCAAAATACTGCTCAACACATTTAAATTTTTTTAGCAGCCCCTCAACTTCTTTGATGCAAAGCTGTTCGTGAGCTGTTCCTTTACGGCATCGCACAAGTTCAGCACAGTTATTTTTTAGCTCATTCCATTGATCGACACGTAATTGACTTATACTGTAGTAAGGTGCACTTACAAGTTTTTTCTTGACCACAATTTAATCCTTGGAATGTAGTGCGAGTTTATTTCCTTCTGTATCGATAAAGACGGCAAAAAATCCTATATCTTCACTGATAAGTGTTTTGTTCATAACAACTCTTCCTCCAGCTTCTCCGACTCTATCCAGAACCTTCGAGAGGTCTTTTCCGCCATTTAGATATACAAGTGTACCAACTTCACTTGGAGTACAACCGTCTCCGGTGACAACAGCTCCTCCTACACCTTTATCAGCTGGAAAGAATGCCATAGAATATCCATTCATATCCATAGTTTTCATTTTTATATCATATATATGATTATAAAATGAAACAGCACGCTCCATATCTAAGGCAGGTATTTCGAACCAATTCACATAATTTACAAGCTTCTTCTTCTGTTTACCTGTTTTTGATGATGTAGATCCCATAAGTAGGTACCTTTTCTTTTGAAATTAACGTTCTATTTTTTTCCTTTAAACTCCTGAGGGCTTAATGGTAACACTATACTTTCTTCTTGAATTTTAAGTTGTGAGAGTTTATCAAGACGACTTGGTTTTATTAACGGACCTAATGAATCAAGATACGGATGCTCTGCATCTTTTTCATAAATCTTAAAATCTCCAATATGATCCCGGAAACTTTTCAAAGGCTGTCCTAGTCGTAGAACACCCAATTCTCTACTTCGCCTTACCCGTTCTATATCTATTTCTATCGGCATTATCTCTTCAGTACTTCCGGCTTCATGGAGGACCCGACCATCCGGACCACAGACAACAGATCGCCCGCTTCCACCGGTTTCCAAACCGTTAACATCAAAGAGAAAACATTGATTTACAGTTGCCATTGCACGGGCAATTGACAATTCAATATCTCTGTCTATCGTTCCGGTCATCGTAGGATGAAGAATAACTTCTGCTCCCATGACGGCCAAGGTTCTGATTGTTTCAGGGAACCACATGTCATAACAAATAGTCACACCAAACTTACCAACTTCGGGTACATCAAACACACAGAATTCATCTCCTGGAGTTACTCCGACCTCGTAAGGATAAAAGGGAAACATCTTACGATATCTCGTTACAATTTCTCCGTTCGGGTCAATGACTGATGCCGTATTGTAAATCTTGCCTTCTTTCTTTTCAAAGACTGAACCAGGCAGTAACCAGACGCGGTGCTTTTTGGCAAGCGCCTGCATCTCAGCCTCGAATGTTCCAGGTATATCCTGGGCATACTGAAGTAATGGTCCAAATCCACAAAGTTCACTGAATATCACCATATCAACCCATGGATATAAATTCATTGCAATATCAAGTTTCAGCTTCATCATCTCTACATTAGATGCTACCGCTGACACCCGCATTTGTATTCCTGCTATAGCAAATGGTTTCATATTACCTACCTGTATTCTTTTTAATTTGTTCTACCATGATATCCAACCCCTTGTTAAGCTGATCATTTGTGATCACGAGAGGAGAAAGAATCCTTATAACGTTTTTAAACGTACCTGCACTCAAAAGAATGAGACCCTGTTTCGCACAACTTTTTACTATCTTATCACATAATTCTCCGTCTGGCTGTCGCGGATCGTTGTTTTTAACAAGTTCAATCGCAGTCATAGCACCTACACCTCTTACATCACCAATTGCCGGACACTCCTCTTTTAACTTTTCAAATCGGTCAATGACAATTTCACCAATCTCAACAGCTCTTTTGTTAAGGTTTATCTCCTTCATATATTTTATGGTCGCCAGTGCAGCGGCACAACATACCGGATTACCAATATATGTACCTCCAATTGTTCCCGGTTCAGCTGCATCCATAATTTCCGCTTTACCCAGAACTGCAGCTATCGGCATACCGGAACCCATGGATTTTGCATAGGTACTTATATCCGGTTGAACTTCATAATGCTGCCAGCTCGCCCAATGACCTGTACGGCAGAAACCGCTTTGGATTTCATCAACAATCAATACAATACCATGTTGATCACAGAAGGCACGTAAACCTTCCAGGTATCTTTTAGGAACCGGATTAAAACCGCCCTCACCTTGAATAGGTTCTATGATGACTGCAGCTACATTTTTCGGATCGACAACATTATGAGAACTCTCCCATAGTCGCTTAAGTTCCCAATCCACAAAGGACTCATAGTTATGGGTTCCTTTGTAACGATAATAGTTCGGAAATGGTAATCTGTAGACTTCAGGGGCAAATGGACCACAATTAAGCTTATAATTAATCTTGCTCGTGAGAGACATCGCCATCATTGTCCTGCCATGAAAAGCACCTGTGTAACACAGGATGCCGGATCTTTTGGTTTTCTGTCTGGCAATTTTGATCGCATTTTCAACAGCTTCAGCACCAGTACTGACAAGCATAGCTTTAGTCTTATCTCCATGTGGGAGTATTTCTGATAATTGTTCACACAACTCAATATACGGTTCATAAGTCACTACATTAAAACTTGTATGAATATATTTTTTCACCTGTTCACAAATAGCATGAACAACCGGTTCAGGACAGTGACCGGCATTAACAACACCAATACCACCGGCAAAATCAATCAATTCATTATCATCTTCATCAATGATGATTGATCCTTTTGCATGTTTTACCGTAGCAGTGTTAAAAACACCAACACCATTTGCTACTATTTGTTTTCTTCTTTCAAGAAGGCTTTGTGATTTCATTAATCCTCTTTTAGATATCTGCTTATTGAAAATTTGTATCTTTTCTGGGTTATATAATTACTGCTTGGTATAGATTCTAACAATTAAGTAATCATTATGTTCCACTCTGAAGTCCTAAAACAAAGCAATAATTGTTTTACACACAACGATGTATCATCAGTAACACTAAATTACGATAAAAAATATTTTATTTAAAAATATTATGTAGCCGGTTTAAATTACTTCTATCTTTGGCAAACGACAAATGACTTCGGGATATTGTGATAGTAAGATTTATGGAAATTAAAAGGCTGTCATATGTATGCGAAAGATACACAATTTTTATAACAAAATCAAGGTAATAAAAGTTAGATTTTTTATTAAAATATCAATTTTTAAAAATAATAATAGTAGTAATATTATCAAAAAATTATTATTTTACCTTTAGTTATTTACGCTAAATTATTGTGACAATTATCTAGCGGGTTCAAAGATATCAAAACCAGTTTCATAATAATCAAATATTTTAGGATGATATAGATATATGTAAATATTACAGAATGGTGTCTCTAATTTTCTGTCGTTTGATCTTATGTACATAAAATATCAAATTTATTTTTTACCCGGTTATAACATGTTTAATTATCATTGGGTTCAACACATTGTTTTAATATTGATTGATACGTCACATCTGATTATACAACAGTATGTAAATATATTTTCAAATCAAATCTTCATATACAAAAGGACAATTATATGGATAAATTTTCGCAACAGTTATCCGAGTTGTTATCATTAGAACCTGATACTATAAACAAGATCCTCATCTCTGTACTTTTTATTACAGTCCTTTTCATTCTCAAATTAATAGCACTGAGAATTGTCAATAGTAAAACAGAAGATGTTCGCACAAGATACAATTGGCGAAAAACCACTACATACATTATAGTGATAATATGGCTGATTACGCTGGGCAGGGTTTGGTTTTCAGGGTTTCAGTCAGTCGTTACTTATTTAGGCTTACTATCTGCTGGTATAGCAATTGCTTTAAAAGATCCCCTGGTTAACTTGGCCGCTTGGGTATTTATAGTATGGAGACGCCCGTTTACAGTTGGTGATCGTATTGAAATAGGTAATAACAGAGGGGATGTAATTGATTTAAGAATATTTCAGTTTACTTTAATGGAGATTGGAAATTGGGTTGATGCTGATCAGTCTACCGGAAGAGTTATCCGTATTCCGAACGGGAAGGTGTTCACCGAAATGCTTGCTAACTACAGTAAGGGATTCAAGTACATTTGGAACGAGATTCCTGTACTTGTTACTTTTGAAAGTAATTGGAAAGAAGGTAAAACAATTTTATCTCAAATTGGAAATAAGCATGCCGAACATCTCACAGAAAAAGCCGGGAGACGGGTTAAGGAAGCTTCAGCTCAGATGATGGTATTTTATTCAACTTTAACACCTACTGTTTATACATCTGTAAAGGATTGCGGTGTTATGCTAACGATCAGGTATCTTTGCAAACCTCGTCAAAGAAGAGGTACGGAACAGGCAATCTGGGAAGATATACTGGATGCATTTGCTGAAAGAGATGATATCGATTTTGCATACCCAACGAACAGACGCTATGATAATATTCGTGAAGGAAAACCGGGGGCACGAGCGTTCCCGAACCCTCATAAAGTTGAAGTTTCAAATCGAAATATTGATGAATAATTCAGGGATGTAATGGAATCTCAAAACAAACGTACACTTGGTGCTTTTTTAGGAGTTTATACACCGACAATCCTAACAATACTTGGTGTTATTATGTATTTGCGTTTCGGGTGGGTTGTCGGACATTTATCCCTCGTAAATACCTGGATAATTGTAATTCTTGCAAATACTATTACCCTCATAACAACTTTATCGTTTTCATCAATGGCTACCAATATGAAAGTTGGCGGAGGGGGAGCATATTTTATTATATCAAGAAGTCTCGGTTTAGGTATAGGAGCTGCTATCGGTATCCCTTTATTTGTTGCGCAGGCAGTTTCTGTTACATTATATGCTTATGGTCTTGCTGAATCGATTAGAATCATCTGGGCGGATGTACCTCTAGACCTGACATGCCTGGTTATTATATTAGTAGTAGCCGGGATTTCATTCTATGGAACAAAATTTGCTTTAAAATCACAACTTCCTTTATTGATCTTAGTAGCAATCTCTATTGGTGCTCTAACGTACGGTGCTCTTTTCACTACCCGTACAATAAGTCTCCCGCTTTTAGATTCACTAGAATATCCTGATTTTTGGTTTGGATTTGCGGTCTTCTTTCCGGCAGTTACAGGAGTAACAGCAGGTTTAAGTTTATCAGGAGATTTAAAAAATCCAAGTAAAGCAATTCCTCTTGGAGCTATCGCAGCTTGTATTACAGGATTAATCATATATATGATAGTTCCATGGTTATTGACTCAAGGTGCAGAACCAGAAGAGTTACGGACAAATCCGCTCATATGGTTAACGATAGCGCCATTAGGATTATTTTTAGTCCTCCCTGGTCTTTGGGGAGCAATACTCTCCTCCGCTGTTGGTTCTGTACTTGGGGCACCGAGAACATTACAAGCTGTTACTAAAGATCAGATATCAAATCTCAGACTAAAATCATTCATGGATAGTATATGGGGTGAACGAACAACGTTAGGAATATCTGTTCTAATAGCTCTCGGGGCGATTTATCTTGGTAATCTAAATACAGTTGCCACCGTGGTAACAATGTTTTTTCTCACTGTTTATGGAACGATAAATATTGCTGCAGGACTTGAGTCCCTCAGCGGTGATCCTTCCTGGCGACCTAAGTTTACAATCCCTTGGTATTTTAACATCGCCTGTGGTATTGCATGTATATGGGTTATGTTCTTGATAAGCCCTTTAGCAAGCATTGTTGCAATTAGTATTGAAATTGTAATTTGGCTGCTATTTGCACGAAGAGAACAACTTGCTGTTTGGGGAGATGCGAGGCGAGGTGTTTATGAAGCTGCTCTCCGATGGATTTTAATTCGTTTATCTCGTCGCAGTTTAAGTGCTCGAAACTGGAGACCTCACATATTAGTTTTTGTAGATGATGCAAAACGTAAACTCGATCTTATTAAATTTTCAACATGGTTCAGTCAAAACAGAGGTGTTGTCACTGTATGCGAACTTATCGTAGGAGATTTATTAGAAAATGAGATAAATATTGATGAAAGGCTGAATAAGATTCAAGAGTTGTTAACCGATGAAGACTTAAATGTTTTTCCGGAAATAGATATTGTTGATAATATAATTGATGGCATAGCTGATGTCTCACAAGCTAACGGTATTGCTGGATTTGCCAGTAATACTATTATTTTAGGTTGGCCTAAAGATCCAAAAATGATGGTTGATTTTCTCATTACGACGCAAAGGTTGGAAAAAATTAAAAAATCAGTCGTAGTTGGTAAAATTAATCCCCAACATATTTTTCCGGTTCGAAAAACAAAAAGAGAAATTCATGTTTGGTGGGGCGGCTTAAAGCAAAACGGGGATTTAATGCTTTTATTAGCATATTTACTCATTCGAAATCCGGAATGGCGTGGAGCTGAGTTAAAGATTCTCTGTGCATCTTCAAATGAATTCGCTCAGGAAAATACTAAAAGATACCTTGAAACTATGCTCAGAGATATTCGCATTGATGCTGAATGCGATGTCTTTATTAAATCGAAAGACCAAAACATAAGTGATTTGATACAAACTCGAAGTGCAACAGCTGACGCTGTTTTCCTGGGATTGGCAATTCCAGAAAAAGGGAAAGAAATGGAATATGTAAATCGTCTTGATTCATTAGTAGGTGATTTGCCGGTTGTTTTCTTTGTGAAAAATTCAAGCTTATTCGTTGGAAAACTTCTTGAACCAGAAGAACTTGAGATTGAATAAACAGTTTTATTCTCTTATCATTTATAATTCTATTTGATTTTTGTTAGAATGAGTTTCGACATATACATCATTTCTAACAATCTTTAAACAGAGTCAGCCAAACAAAACAAAACAAAAGCCAAGTCAAATTACTTTATCCTGAAATATTTTTTCTCTAATAGTTTTTTGACCCAAGAATCGTTTTATTAGAATCTAAAATATGTTTTAAAACTCCCTCAAGCATCTGTTTTGATATTGGTTCAGACGATATTAATTGTTGATCCCAAATCAAATTGCCTTTATAAATCAACCTGATATTAGGTACTCCAGTAACATTGAAATGATCGGCTGCTGCTCCACCTTCTTTTATTATTGGAAAAGAGATATTATGGCTTTCTATAAACTTTTCCGCTAATTCTCTTGTGCTTGACTGCCAATAGTTTGTAATACCGACAACATCCAAACCTTCGTTCTTGTACTTTCTATATACTTTTTCAATTTTGTGCATCATCTTATCACAGTGAGGACACCATTCTTCCCAGAAGATAATAAGATGCAGATCGCTTTTGTTCTGATCAAAATCGCCCCTGATGTTATACTCACGGTCTAAACTGTCATACGTAGGAAAATTATCATATAATTCTCTGGCTTCATCAAGTTTACCCTGTGCTAGAAGTGCGGCAGCTAAAGTACTTTTACTTCTCTCAATGTACCTGCTTTCTTCAATTGTTGAAGTTGATAACTCATAATTAGCCCTGGCAATTCTTTCTGCTTCTTCAATCAAACCATTCTCAAGGCAGTACCAGGATAAAGTGACATCAATTTCACTTTCCATTTTTATTTCACCAGACTTTTCTGCAAGGTAATCCTGTTTAGTTTTTTTTATCAATTTTAACGCATCAGATTTTTTTCCAATTTTTGATAGAGCCGACGCAACATTTATTCTTGACCAAACTGTTTCCTCATTCCCTAAACCAAAATTAATACTATCTATTCTACATATTTCCTGACAAACGACTAAGTTTTCTTGATAATTGCCTATAATAGAATTTAACTCATCCAAGGCTTCCAATGTTTCTTTTGTTTTGGGATGTAAATCTCCAAGTGTTTTTCTTCTTAACTCAAGTGCATAATCCAAATTTTCTCTTGCTTCATCGCTTTTTTCACACCAGTAATAGCCTACACCTAAAGCGTGCCTGATATCAGACTCTATTTCAGGATCATTTGGAAATGCACCATTTAATAGTTCAGTAGACTCATCTAACAAGCGGCTGATGGGAACAGGTTTACCAAATCCATAGGGGACTCCATGTTCAAATATATCTACCATAAAGGTATTAGCTTTTTTAACTCGCTCTGATTCCTGTTCAACAGTAACCAACAATGATGAAGTGACAACAACACTCGTCAATAAGAGAACAAAGACGGTGGCAACTAAACCGATCACCAGTTTATTCTTTCTGGTAAATACTTTAATCTGATAACCGAAGCCTGGTTTGGTTGCATTTACAGCATCACCATTGATAAATCTTCTTATATCCTGGGCTAATCCAAAAGCAGATTGATATCGTTGTTCTCTGTCGCGATTCATAGCTTTCTGAATTATCGCATCAACATCGCCTTTAAATGAGGAATCTTTTTCACTGATTGAGATAGTCTTTCCCTCGCGTACTTCTGTAGCAAAATCGAATATCTTGTCTGATGAAACTGAATAAGGGAGACTTCCTGAGAGTAACTCATATAAAATAAGACCGAGAGCATAGACATCTGACCGGATATCAATATCATGGGGGTCTGCCTTGAATTGCTCAGGACTCATGTATTGGACGGTTCCAACAATCTGTCCGTAATTTGTCAACTGCCCCGCTTGTTTCATATCTGTATCAGTTGCACGAGCTACACCAAAGTCAATAACTCGTACGCGGCCGCTTGAATCGACCAATATATTTGATGGTTTTATATCCCGGTGAACAATTCCACGTTGATGGCCATGGTGAATAGCATCACATACCTGCAGGAAAAGATCAAATTTACTGCTTGTATTTAAATTATTTTCATTAGCAAAATCGATGATAGATTTAGCGTTTGGAATATATTCCATAGCAAAATAAGGTGTCTGCTTGCCGTTGTCTTCATACGACCCTGCTTCATAAATCTGAGCAATTCCTGGATGCCGTAAACGGGCTAATAACTGTGCTTCATATTCAAGCCTCTGTACAGCACCTGCACTCTCAAGATCACTTTTCACTACTTTTACAGCTACAGGTCGTTTAGGGTTTTCCTGTAAAGCTTCAAAAACTGTACCCATTCCGCCTGAGGCAATAACTCGTTTTATTAGATACTGACCAATTTTCTTAGGGTGGTGTGAATCGAGTTTTCCCCCGGACGAACCTGGAAGAGATGTTCTGGTTTGATCATCTGAATCTATATCTTGATTCTTCTTAAATTGGTCATCTGAATCGGTCATTAATCTATCCTTGCATTGTTTTCTTATAATAATCCTGAGGAATCTAAAATAAATATTTAAATAGGATATAGCAAGTCCATAATATTTACATTAACATACAGCTAATTTAAGATTTTCCAGTAATTACAACCGATTCAAGAGATAATACAAGCAAACGTATTTCCCTAAATTGATACTAACAGTAGATAGAGTTGTTGTAAAACGAGTGAGAATCAGATAAATCAAAATTTGATTTTTATCCTCTTACTGATACCAGTATAATTGAATAAACTCGACTCTCTTGTTTCATGACATTATCATCTTATAAGTTTATGTTAAATATATATATGAGAGTGTAATAAACTCCGGCAGCAATAAACACCGAAGCTGTTATTCGTCTTGCCCATTTTTCGAATACAGCTAATTTATTAAAAGCATTACCGACCCATTTTGCTCCAAAAGTAATTAACACTGCAAAAATCACAACCGGTAAACCGGTTCCTATTCCATAAACAGTTGGCATCAGTACCGACGATTGGTGATTTATAGCTAATGGAATAAGACTTCCAAAAAAGAGTGCTGCTGATACCGGACAAAATGATAAAGCAAACAGGAATCCTAAAATTCCTGCTCCCCAAACACCGGAATTTTCAACTCTCTTTTTTGTATTCTGGGTAACACCAATACCGGGTATCTTGATTTTCACAAAATCAAACAGAAAGATCCCAACAACAATTAAGATAGGACCTAACGCTTTGTTCATATTTTTCTGGAGGAATAATGCAACATCCGGTATCGATAACATACTTGATACAACAATAATGCCCAGAATTGTATAAGTTAAGATACGGCCAAGTATATACAGAAACCCGGATAACAATACTTTTCGGGGGCTCGCGACCTGTTTGCTGATAAAACTGATAGCTGTAATATTTGTCGCAAGCGGGCAGGGTGATAGTGAAGTTAGAATACCCAGCCATGCCGCTGAACTTAACGCAATATAGTAACTGTCCAACTTACTTACTTTCTAAAGATTTTTTAAACTCTTTAAGTTCTGTTTGTACGTATGCAATAAACTCTTTTTTATCATGAACCAATTCCCATATTTTATCGAGGTTTTTCCATTTTGTTTCTTCTCCATCAATTTGATGTGAGATCACAACCGATTGTGAAAATAGCTTATAATCCTTGGCAAAATGTTCATTCCCTTCTACTTCGAAGTTTAATACCTTATAAACAATACTGCTGTCTTTTAGTTGCTCTTCAAAGCCTGCTTCAATAGCTTCCTGAGAATATGATTCAAGCTTTTCACAGGTCATACATCTTCTATTCATATGTAAATAATAGACAATCGTTTGTTCAGATGATTCTACCTTCGGTGTAGTTACTTTGTTTTCAGTAATTTCTTCTGCACCTGCTAAAACAGCTGACAGGAAAAGAAACATTCCGATAATAATACTTAGTTTGAATTTCATAATAACTCCCAAAATTATTTTATAGTTATACTATCAATTGTTTCAATTCATCAATTGACGGAACTTTACCGGTTACTTTGACCTCACCATCAACAACAAGTGCAGGTGTCATCATCACTCCATAATTCATTATCTCCATAATATCGGTTATCTTTTCAATCGTACATTCCAATCCGATATCCTTAATCGCTTCTTGAGTAGTGTTAAACAACTCCTGACACTTGGCACATCCGGGTCCTAAAACTTTAATGTCTTTCATAATTTTTTCCTCGTTTATAATGAACCATAAATAATTCCACTTACAGTTGCCATGGTTACAACCAGCAATACAAATACAATCGTCTTTTTTGTTCCCATAACAGAACGAATAACCAGCATATTAGGCAAGGAAAGAGCCGGACCGGCAAGTAACAATGCTAACGCCGGACCTTTCCCCATACCATTACTTATCAGACCCTGCAGAATCGGAATCTCTGTAAGAGTGGCAAAATACATAAATGCGCCGACTACCGAAGCAAACAGGTTTGAAACAATCGAGTTGCCTCCAACCGAATTGCTAATCCATTCAGATGGTATAAGTCCTTCTCCTCCCGGTCGACCTAACAAAAGTCCGGCAACCAGCACACCGCCAAACAAAAGAGGCATAATTTGTTTTGTAAAATCCCAGGTTTGTTTAAACCACTCTCCGGATTCATCTGTTCGTCTGAATAAAATAAGGGAAAGCCCAACAATACCAGTTGAAAACATTAGCAGGGGATATTCCGGAAATAAAAATGCTGTTATAGCAACAACAACAGCTGTAATTATTACTTTTATTTTAGGTAGATTAAACCAGAGGACAAGGATTGTTCCCAACCCTATTGCTAATAGAGCTGTAATATACCATTTAAAAGTATATACATAAAACCAAAAACCGGATGTTGTCTCAGGTTTCGCCCAGTTTGCAAAAACTAAAATTGCAACCATTGTTGTAAAATAGAGTGCATTTTGCCAGAGTGGACGATCTACCTGCGATTCGGGAATGGCGATATCTGTTTCCGTTTTTGCTGATACTTCATTACGAAAAATCAGATGCATTAAAAGACCGATAATAATACTAAAAAGTATAGCTCCTACCGCTCTTGCAATCCCAATTTCTACTCCTAATACTCTTGCTGTTAGAATTATAGCCAGGACATTTATAGCCGGACCTGAATACAGAAAAGCTGTTGCCGGACCAAGTCCCGCTCCCATCCGGTAAATTCCGGCGAACAACGGGAGAACCGTACAGGAACAAACAGCTAAGATTGTACCTGACACAGAAGCCACACCATAGGAAAGCATTTTGTTTGCTTTTGCCCCAAGATATTTCATCACGGAAGCCTGACTGACAAACACAGCTATAGCACCTGCAATAAAAAAAGCCGGGACCAGACAGAGGAGAACATGCTCCTGTGCATACCACTTAGTGAGTGCCAATGCTTCAATCAGTGAATTTTGTAAACGGATGTTTTCAATCGGCAGATAGAAGAACAATAGGAAAACAGCTGTTATCGAAGCAAGCGGTTTCCATTCAGATTTCCAGTTCAAGATTTACATTCCTTATTATGGACTTAATACATCCACACTAATTGGTCTTTTCGCCAATTAGTTTTATAAAAAAATACTACTTTCTTACGACTTTCCGAACCTGCTGGACGTTAGCTCTAAGAACATCTTCCACACATCCAAAAAATTTCAGGATACAGGGTACTTTAAGATTATACCATACTTGAAGACCCCGTTTATCATCTTCAACAATCCCGGCCTGTTTTAAGACCGATAAATGCTTTGAAACCGTAGAGATATCAGCACCAATCATATCCCGTAATTCACAGACACACCGCTCTCCTTTTGAGAGTTCATCGACTATAAAAAGTCTGGTGGGATGAGCCATTGCTTTAATGACTTTAGCTCGTTCTTCGTAATTTTGTTTATCTCTACTATCTAATTTCATTTATCACCTTACATAAATTATGTAATTGGCAATATAGCCAAATAGTTTTAAAAGTCAACTGTTAAATTTTTAGTATTGTAAGCGATAAATTTATATGTAATGTTTGATTTTAAAAACAAAAAAGCCGAAAATCATCTTTTCGGCTTTATATGTCAGAGTTACATTTTTATACTTTTAACAACTTATGTTGATTTATCGAAGTAACAACATTTTTTTAGTTTTAGTAAAACCGTCTGCTGTTAAGCGATAAAAATAGATACCGGTTGCAACTCGTTGTCCGGAATCATTCCGGCTATCCCAGACAACCTGATAATTACCGGCTGCCTGTTCTTTATCAACAAGTCGTTTGACCCGCTGTCCTAAAATATTCAAAATCTCTATCGTTACATCACTTCTCACCGGTAAACTATACTCAATCGTTGTAGAGGGGTTAAACGGATTTGGATAATTTTGCGTCAGCATATACGTATCCGGAAG
>QQUK01000121.1 GCA_008501655.1 Calditrichota bacterium | reverse complement strand
GAATTGGCAAATATCTTTGGTGTCTGAATACCTATCGGTAAAAGAATCAGTACAATTGTCAGAATTGATGTTTTCTTAATCATTTTTTTATAATTCTCCATTTCCTGATAAACAATCAGAACTGAGCTCTTGTTCCAAATTTTGATATAAAAAAAGCAGATACATAATTAGTATCTGCTTAAATTCTTTCAAATTTATAATTTTGGAGTGAGTTAACAACCTAAAGGAGCTGGGCCGCCTCCAAAGCTATATGCAACAAGGTAGACTATATCACCAATATCCAGAGTAGTCGAACCATCTATATCAGCCTCTTCAAAACAGACCGGTGCCGGTCCACCGCTAAATGAAAATGCGACAAAATAAACTAAATCTGCGATGTCGATATTGTCTCCGATATCATTGTCAACATTACCGCGTATACCGGTACAACAAACCACAGCTCCGACATCTATGGTATGGGATGTCGTATAAATATAATCACCGGAATTGGATCCGTTGTTATTGGCAGCATTCCCGGCAACATATATCGTAACCGGTCCTGAAAGCGTTGAAGGTGCGGTCCATTGGAAAGCCCAGCCGGGTGCATCATCTGATGTACCGGCATCTGTTCCGGTTGAAGTCTGTTTGATATACTGGCGACCGGAAACTCCGTCAGTGGAAATCTGTGTACGGGCTCCATCAGTAACGGTAATATTCCCAATCGGAAGATCGCTGGCATCGAGAACGGTAGCTTCAAAGCCCCATCTCATTTGACCTGTCTGGGACAAATCGATTGAGATATCTATGACTTCATCTTCAACATACGTGTTTGGGGCTGTAATTTGCAGTAGACCCGGTCCTGAATTTAAACTAAAAGTTGAATGGCAGGAAACCGAGCAGTTGCTATCTCCCGGTGCACCGGTCCGTCCATTTGGGGGGCCTGAGGAAAACCCCGCTAACAGAAGTGCTGAACAAAGCAGTACAGCAATCATTGCTGTTTTTTTTACAGCTGGTCTCATAATAACTCCTATGTGTATATTATATTTAGTTTTGTATTTTTTGTATTTCTGATTACTGCGTCATAAAATTGTAAAACTGTGTTCGAATTATATACGTGTTTGTAGTATGAAATCGTCCTTTATTCAATATAGCAAAATGAAAAACTCATCTTACAGATACGCTTTTTTGAATTTTAGTACAAAAAAAGTAGTATATCTGATTAACATCCGGATGGTGCCGGACCTCCGGAGAATGAATAGCCTACCAGATAAACAATATCAGCAATATCTAACGCCCCGGAATTATCAACATCAGCTTCCTCAAGACATGCCGGTTCAGGACCGCCTCCAAATGAATAGCCTACGAGATAGACCAGATCTGCGATATCTATGGTGTCACCTGCATCATCATCAACGTTTCCTCTGATACCGCTGCAGCATGTTTCCGGAGTAAAAATAGTTGTCTGAATCAAAGCTGGTTGAAATTCTAACAAGTCACCCGAAAATGTTGGCAGATAAGTGTTATATCCATCCATAACAATCAGAGTGCTTTCAGCCTGGGATGCAGACGGTGAAACAGAGAAGTATACTTTTAATATATCACCGGAACCTTCTGGAAGTGGAGGTTGTCCATTGTTTAATGAGTTTTGCAGCCGAAAGACCAGTCGTTTGTTGAAAGCATCATATTGAAGGAAATCTACTATTTCAAAATAATCGGTTCGGCATCCTGCCGTATTCATTGAATCAAAAGTTAATGAGAGGTCTCCGCCATATTCGATAGGAATGATAAATTTATTTAACTCGATATTGTTTTCAGCTGAGAGAATAATCTCAACATCGGAACCAGCTGATGTTTCAACATCCGTTCCTGATAATGTATCGGCTAATGCGATAATGTAATTTTTTTTCAATCGGAAATTATTTTCACCGCCTGAAACAACATCAAGCTGAACATCGAAGGCTCCGGCAGAATTGTATATATGTGACGGATTTTGTAAAGGAGATGAACCGCTGTCACCAAAATCCCAACTCCAGGTATCGACTGGATTTTTCGAAGTTGCATTAAAGTTTACCGAAAGAGGAATAAATCCAAATGTTGTGTCAGCCGTAAAAGTAAGACCGGTTCCGTCAAGTCCGTCTAAAACCAGCGTTCCGGTAGTGTCGGGATCAAGCCAGTCCCTGAGTCTGTTTGTGGGGGCAGTACCGTTCCAGGAAACAGAAAATTTACCATACCAATCATCGGTAATTGAAGCGCATGATGCATTCCCGCCATGGAGTTGTCCGATAATCCGGTGGTTGTTATCATACAGAGGAGAACCGGATGACCCCCCTTCAGTGGTACCGTCTTCCCAGTCATCAACCCTCCAGTGAGAGTTGTTCCCTGATGAAGTCGAATAATAACTTGTTGATGTAACGGCATTATTATTAAATGAAATTTTTTTGATATCGCCGGCTGGATGATGAATTCCAACGGATGAAGGTGCTGCAATATTTTCAGCGGACCACCCTGAAAAAAAGATACCAAATGAGTCGGGTGGAGTTTCATCTAAAAGCAGTAGTGCGAAGTCGGAAAATCCATCGTTTGCTAAAAGAGTTGAACCTTGTACAGTCATTGTTGTTGGACCGTCTGTGTTGGAACAATCCGGAGATTGGTAATTGAACATAAAAATAAAAGTTTCGGGGCTGTTCAGACAATGGTCAGCTGTTAGAAAATAGGGAGTCAAGTCTTCACGGACGTTGTTAACCATGGAGCCGGAGCAGTAGCGAAAACCGTTTCCCAAGAGAATCATGGCAACCGAGTTTGTTTCATCTTTCCATGGGTCCCCTTCAGGGCAGTTTACGTTATTGTTGCAGGAACCGGATGAGCCGAAATCTTTACTGTCTTTATTAAAAAAATCCCGATACGCATGGACGATTCTTGAAATTTCAATCTCACCGGGATAACTGACATTTGCTGGTACATTCAGTTCTAAAATTATTTTGTCCCCTTTGACGGGAGCGGTGGCAAATCGTTTATGTTGTTTATTATTTTGGGATGAAAAAGCACCAATCAGCATTGAGCGGTCAGTTGAGTAGATATAAAATCGGACACCATCGGCAAGCCAGAAATTATCATAAATAAGATTTATTGATTTAGCGCCGGGGGATTCGATTTGCAATGTCCATAGTCTGGAGCCATCGGCAAGAGTCTGCCAGTTTCCCGAATTTAACAATGAATAATCGACATCAAACGGGTACCCAAATCGCTGCGGGATTCCCTGTTTTTCCTCTTCGGCATCCTCTAAAAGCAGTGCCTGGACATCGACAGAGTCTGTAATTATCGCCGGAGCAGAGGTTGTTTTTAAATTTAATGTAAAAGTTTTAGGAGTGCCGCCTAAGGAGAGTTGGGCGTAACTCACTGTCGTACAAAATAAAACAGCTAATATTATGTATAATATGATATATTTGTGGTTTTTAATCATTTTTAGTACTCTGCTCCATTATCTCTTTAATCGTAAAAATTTGATATTTCTTTGGCAGTAATTTTGGTGAAGTAAAGACAGTTCAATATAGTCTATTTTCTATTCTTGTCAATAAAAACGGGAGTATGCAGAAATTGCGAAATCCGACAGTTGAATTCATATTCAACTGTCGGATAATTTAGATTTATTTAATCAGGGACATCTTTTTTGATTGTGTATATGTATCTGTAGTTAGTTTATAGAGGTATATTCCTGAAGCTACAGGATTGTTGAAGTCATCTTTACTGTCCCATTCCACAGTATAATTTCCTGCTGATTTGTTGGTTTGTAACAGTGTTCTGACTTTTTGTCCGAGTATATTGAAAACCTCCAATTTGATATTTGAACGAGTTGGGAGAGAATATTCGATAGTCG
>QQUK01000094.1 GCA_008501655.1 Calditrichota bacterium | reverse complement strand
TCGAAAGTCTCTTTTTTCTCAAAGAGGTTCCGCATAATGACCTGCATAAGATGATTATAAAGAGAAATGTGCTTCAGTATGGGCAGTGAGATGACTAAATCCATCAGGATATTTAAAGACTTTTGTCTGAAATCATAATTTGTATCACCTAAGTAATCGACTAACTTTTCAGCAGTTTCATTTGCCTTTTCAAATTGCCCTGTTTTAATCAGACGTTCAAATGCCTCAGTAAAACTATTGATATCGTACTCTATTGCTAAATCAGAAAACGTCTCATTCATCAGATTTTCAACAGAACGGGCTGTTTCGATTTTAATTTTTGCAGTGGGAGTTTTTGTATCATCTGAAGTCAAGTTATCTTCTGAAACATCAGCTATAAGACCGTGCAGTTTTTGAGTTAGTTTTTCAAAGTCAGGGTGAAATTCCAATAATGCGTTGATTTCTGATAAGTGACTATAAGAACCTTTTGCAGTATCCAGCATATCTCGAGAATTTATTTCCTGCAGAAGATTGTCTATTGATTGTTCAACCATGGATGTAGGCAGAGTATTAATCTTCTCAGGCAATAAAGGCTGGATTACTTCGGGATAATAATCAACAAACAGAGTTTCTGCGAAACCGGTTCCTTGTGAAGATAATTTAGCAAGCTGTTCTATATCATTGGGTAGCGCTTGGAGGACGAGATTTTTCAAAGAGAAGTCGTGAGAGACATCACCTCTTAAATGCTGGTGCAATTCAAAATAGTTATATGCTCTTTCTGAATTTACTTCAACGGAAGTAATTTTTTCATCCTGAAGATATATATGAATCAGGTTAGAGTGATCGGATAAGTTAACTCTTTTCACAAAACGGCTGATAAATTTTTCAAACTCACCCAAAGTGATTGTCCGTTCGAACAAAATCGCTTTGATATCAAGAATCTGCATATATTTGATTATCTCTTCATTAAAGACGGAATCTTTTAATCTGATATTCAGCAGATAGAGGTGTTCCTGCTGCAGGTTGAGATTAATATATTTTTTAAACAAAAATATTTTATCAAAAAGTAAAAAAGGTTTTTCAATTGCTTTTTTAGCAAGAGGATGACCGGCACCGTAGATACCTGCTTTTTTACAAGCCATCGAAAATTCACGAATAAACGAATGAACAAGTTCATTGACATTTATATTGTAGGCTGAATCTTTTCTTGAATTATTGAATTTCATCTCTTTCTCCGAAACAGGTAATCATTCCTTTATCAGTAGCAACAAATATATATTGTCCGTCAGAGACGGGAGCTGCTGTAATAGCTCCTTTAAGGGTTCTCTTCTCAACAACAGATCCATCGGAAATGTTAAGAGAATAAAAATCCCCGCTCTTTGTACCAAATAACAAATACTCACCTACTACTAATACTGACGCCGTTATCACATCGGTGAACGATTGTTTCCATACAACCGATGCATCTTCTGTAGAAACTGCATACATCGTTCCGTCTGCCGAGGCTGCGTAGACCCTATCTTCAACAACGGAGACAGCACCATAAAATGGAGCATCACCAAAAGATTGAGACCAGACAATTTGACCATCTGCTGCATTGATCTTATAGAGATATCCATTCATATCACCGACATATAACGCCTGATGATAAGCGACTGATGAGACTATTGGATTGGGAAGTGTTGCTGAAAATATCTTTTCACCGTTTTCAGGATCAAGAACGACAATTACACCATGTTCCAACGGTTGCCAAATCATTTTGTTTACATACGTTGGAGGTTGTGTAATCATATATTCCGAATCGTACATCCAAATAGTTTCACCGGTCTGTTGATCAAGAGCATACAGCCTGCCTTCGGTCGAACCGATAATTAGTTTCTTATCTATTATTATCGACCCGGAAACGGCATCCTTTACCTGTTTCTTCCAAACCGTTTTACGGTTTAAGAGATTGATACACTTAAGCTTACTTTTATGCGGGGCAACGGCTATAAAGGCTAAGCTGTCAGAGACGACTATACCAGATTGCGGGGTCCCTTTTGGTTTGAGATAGCCTAAATAATTGCCTGTAATTACATCAAAAAACCGGATTCTGTTTCTTGCTCCGGGATAAATCAATTTATCTTTGTATATTGTCAGAGGACCGACCGGTTTATCATTTGATTCAAATTCCCAAATGATATTTAAACCACCCGGATATGCTTTATTATCAATATATCCGGAAGCTTCAAGTGAACCACGATAGAACGGATATGCATCCGGTTTGGAAAGTTCTTCTTCTTTCAGTTTGAATTTTTTACCACAACCTGAAATTATCAGTACAATTGACAAAAAGAGGATAAAATAGATTTTTTTCATTAGAAATTCCATCCAAAGAAAAAGTCAAAATCTGTACGGGGAGATATCGATTCAAAATCGGTTGTACGGGAGAAATCAAACCGGAGTAACAGGAAATATCCTAATGAAACCCTGAACCCGGTACCGAATGATCCTAAAAACTGGTCAAACTCATTATCCCAGGCTGAGCCGACATCAAAAAAGAGAGCACCCCGGATCCCTCTGAATCCCAAACCACCTCCAAATGGAAATCCGATAATGAGGTTATCAATAAGCGGGAACCGAAGTTCGTTAGAGGCAAAGAGGATATTTCTATTATAAAATTCTTTATTATCAAAGCCGCGGAATGACCAGCTTCCCCCAAGATAAATCCGTTGAGGTTCGGTTCCGTTTGAAGTAAAGTAAAAAAGTCTGTTAGCAAAAGCTGAATACTTGCCTATACGGAAATAATGCCTGATATCCGCTGACGCAAGTCGGTTCCAGGAAGACATATCAGAGATAGATGATGTCAATCCTACTGAGATATTATACCTTTTTCCTTCAATCGGACCGGAAATATCCCAAAGAGAATTATCATACACCCAGCTCAGATAGTTTGACATGAGGAATTTTTCCCGGGCATCTATGCCAAAATGTTTTTCCCTTTTTGAGTATCTGGCCAGAGTTGTAAAATCAACCCGGTGAAATTTCGAAATCGGATAGCTGAATAAGGAAAGACCGCCTGCCTCACGCTCAAAATAATACCCGTCGTAATCATTAAAATATTCATCATATAAATGATAAGCACCTACTCCCCAGTTTAATCTATCTTCTTTCTGGACATACGTGAATCCAAAATTGAAAGACTGTAAAAAATCATCTTTGGTCGTTGCTGTGTTTGTTAACAGCAAATAGACGGCACGATTACCTAAAACATCGGAAATAGCAGCTTGAAATCCGCCGATAGAACCATAGACCGGGTCATAGCCGATTGATGATTGAGCAATATCAAATGAATAATCAGAATCATAGGTTATAGATGCTTTCCGGTAGTTTGAAGGAATCTCTTTTGGTTTCCAACGACCAAAAGTTGAAGCTATCGGCTGCTCTATGGTTGCAGGTTCTTCCGGTAAATCCATTGCATAAATATGAAAACCAAGTTTCTGGTAACCGGCATATATAATTTTTTTACCATCCGGGGAAAGTCTTGGATCAAAAGCACCGGTAGCATAGGTCGACTGTTCCGACAGCTGATTATCTGTACCTAAAAGAAAGATGTTAAATGAACCGGTTCTATCGGATGAAAAGTAAATACCCTTTTCAGTAACTTCAGGAGTTGCATCTTTAAAATTGCCCGATGTCAGTTGAGTGATTTTATGAGTTGTAATGTTTACCTTATAGAGGTTCATATATCCGGCAGGACCGTTATCAGCACGGTCGGAGGCAAAAATGACTTCGGTGTCATCAAGAGAAAAAACTGGATCGATCCAACACCTGTCAATATGACATAGTGGGACATTTGAAAAAATATTAGTAGCGATTAAAAGCCTAAGGATTCGAGCGAAAACA
>QQUK01000274.1 GCA_008501655.1 Calditrichota bacterium | reverse complement strand
GGATATATAATTGTGTAAATATCATCACCAATAATATCTTTTTCTTTTTTCAGGTCATCATTGCCGTACATTTTAACAGAACCATCAGGATTTGTTATTTTAATATAGAATGCATGTGCCTTATAATATGTTTTATAAGACCCCAATTTTATATTATCAGGATTAAGAATCAGATAGCTCTTTTTCCTGATCTGGGTATAATCCCATTTGGAAAACATATCCATATTTTCTTTCGTACCGGAATGCTCAATTATCTCTTCTACATTGAGATATACTCCGTCATATTCTTTGTACTTTTCTGCATACAAATTCAGATCGATTGGATATTCGCCAACAGCTGTTTCCGGTGGAACGGTTAAGTATGACAGCCGTTTTGATGTTGTACAAGAGACTAACAGAAGCAAAGATAGTGCTGCGATAATCTGTTTCATATAAACTCCCACTTTATTTTATCTGGTACATCTTATTTTTACTGTTGATATATTCCCTGCTGAATTGGATAAATCTGAATTTTTCATCTCCTTCTAATTTTTTTGCCGATCTTGCATAACTGTACTCAAACAATGCTGAATCTGCAGAATGATTATCAGCTGTCGAAGAGAAGTGTACAAAATGTGAAGTCGGCAATACCAATGAATCAGGGACTACCTCCAAAGAATCTGTTTTTAACTGAATACGGAGATTGACTTTAATTTTTTTATCAAACAGCAAAGCTAACGAATCGTTTTCCCTTTTGAGAATATCACTACTGAATAATGTAAACGGTATCCCGGGGACATATTTTTTACTTTTACCTGCGATTATAAATGTTGAAAGATCAACATGAGCCGTGAATTTAATCTCCTCGTCATTATTTTCAAGTTCTTCGAGTTGAGATATCGTCATTTTATAAAAATAACTGCTTATAAAATCATTAAGGAAATTTGTGTACTGATAACTGGTGAATGTTTCCTTTGATGACTGAATGATTGATTTTATTCTTTCCCGAACTGTCAGAACAGCATTACAATCAGAAAGTGAATCCAAATTCCCTTTGATGAATATTTCAAATGAAGGTTCTTCTAACCTGGACTCCAAAATCACGGTCCGTGGGTTTTCAGGATCCAATATCAGCGCCTGTTTCTGGTCGAGATAATCAGGGATATTGTTAAAACTCTGATATTTATCCGTGGGGTCAAAAAATATTTGTTCGGTCTCATCCTCATAATAGCAGATGACATGATTGTATAAATAAGGATGGGTGTAAGGATAGTCTATAAACAAATCCTCAGAAACCGTCGCCATAAATACATTCATTCCCGCCTCTTTTGCTATTGCGGACACAAGGCATGCTCTGTCTTTACAGTCGCCATAGCCTGAATGGAGGATCTCCGACGGAGTAAACGGAGTAATAAGGTGTGAGGGTCTCAAATCCTGTACATAGCGATAAGTCGATTTAACATAATTATTAATATGCTGCAATTTCTCCCGAACAGATGTATACTGGGCAAGTTCATCCTGCATAAATTGTTTATCGTTTACTAATAACTCCGGTGATAAGGGTGTTAAACTTTTATACCATTCTGTAAATTTTTGGGGTGTTGAGGCTGTAATCAAAGAATCATTTGCAGATATTTTTATTGCAATAGTTGCCTGCCAGTTTGATTCCTGATAAAACGGTAGGGTCTTACGTTCCGGAATGTTTTGAAAGAGAAGAACCGATAAATCCGGTGAAGGATGTTGAATTTCATAATCAAGGGGATCATGAGAAAACAACAGATCAAACTCTACAGTTAAATTCTGATCATGCCGAACTGAAAGTTTAAAAAATTCGGTATACTCATCATTATACAACTTGTAAATGGGAACATAAGTAATCTCCTCAATCTCTTCCCTGTACGTATAATTAATTGTATCACCGACTTTGATATCGTAGGGATATGAAATTACATGGAGTTTGTAAGTTGAAAAGAATGCGTCAGCCGGAGAGGGATAGACTTCAAATTTAGATTTTATTTTTTTGCCATTATGTTTTGCATTAATTTTTGAGATATCCCCAACATAACTTTCACCTATTGTCGAAAAATCATCTTCAAGTGACCGATTACTGTTTAAAATTTTCTGAATATCATATTCTGATTTGATTATATACCGGCCGCCTTTTTCTTTAATTTCCATTGAAATGTTTTTGGAAACAATGATGTCCGCTTCAGTGCTAATCTCATCAGATGCATTTACATCGTAAACCGGCATCAAGGGGAGACAAACAGCAAGGATGATTAATATGATACCTTTAAATTCCTCCATTTAAATAGTATGGATAAATAACTACTTTTTGTCAAGAAAAGCATACAATTTTTATCTACTCCGTTATGATTTATGTAAGCGGAGTTTAAAATCTCCGCTTACACAGTTCTTTGCTAAAGTTAACAACAGCTTCCTTTAGCTACATCACCGGAACAGCAGGCATCTTTTCCTGCCTGTGCCATTTTATGGATGGCATCAACTTTCTCTTTATTATCTGATGTTAAAGAGATTGTGATACCTGAATCGGTTTCTGTTACTTCGCAGGAATAATCCTTACAAAGGTCTTTTGAATCAACACAACAACAAATCATAATGGAACTCCTTTAAATAGATATATAGACTATTATCTATATATCAGGTTAAAAAAATATTATTTTGGCTTTAATGCCAAATCGAATACGGAAAATTGTTTCCCGCAGCATTCTACGAGAATATCTTTTTTAAAAGTGTAATAGACTTCTCTTCCTCTTTTCTCAGAGCTGACCAAACCTGCCCGTTTGAGGATATCGAGATGGTGTGAAATAGACGGCTGGGTCATATCAAAGTGAGTGCAGATATCAGTCACACAGATCTCTTTTTCTTTGAGAAGTTCAAGAATCTTCAGTCTTGTTTTATCACCTAAAGCGTGAAAAATCTGGCAGCACTGGTCATTCATATAATATTACACTTCCTTTATATAGACATATTTCTATATATTTATACATATAATATCGGAAAAAGTCAAATATTTATTAATCTTTTTTAAGATATCCGCTGTCTTAGATTCGAAACAAACCCAAAATGATACTTTAACCTTAAGAACTACAAGTTATTACCGGCTCAAAACTAATGTATGTTTAGGAGGAAACATGAAATTGAAATTTCTCTCTACAATGCTCTTCACCGCTGTTTTACTTGTCGCCGGGTGCTCAGAAAATCAGCCAAATGAACCGGAAAATCTGACCGGTCAACTCGATTTAAATTCAGAATTTGGTGGATACACGGCATCAAATGAAAATTATGCATTTGATGAACCGCTCCTGATCGAAGAGACAACGGATGATGTTGCATATAATGACCCGATGACCGCGCATCCAATTTTTGACTCTTTGATGCATGATACATTTGCCGGAAGATACCATATCCGGATGGTCTGGGGTAAATTAAGATATGATTCTTCGGTTACTCAGGCAACATCATGGGACGGTTCTTTAGAAACCAATGTCGGTGCCCTTGCTATTAAGAGAATAATCCATTGGGAATTAAATCAGGATTTTATTTTAGAAAGAACCGACCGGAAACTTATTGAGTGGCTTTCTACCACTACCGTTCATAATGATGGTCTTGCGGTAGATTTATATGTTCCACCGGTCCGACCGATGTTTGACACCAGTTACAGCTGGGTTGTCGACTCACTTGGGGATTCATCGGAGGTTATCACTGTTGATACAACAATGCCTGTCGTTGATCCTGTTGAAGTAACCTTCACGACTGCTCCTTATACCAGAACTTTTACCCTGGATGAACTCAAAAAGCTCGATACAATCATTTATCTCGATGATTCCAATGCGGTTGCTTTCCATGCTTTCAAAGCGGACCGTCGTGCCTGTCCTGC
>QQUK01000180.1 GCA_008501655.1 Calditrichota bacterium | reverse complement strand
ATGTATAAATCGGGTGTGGAGAGATTTCATCAGGCTGGCTATGTTCGCTACGAAGTTTGTTCGTTCGCCAAACCGGGGCATGAATGCCGGCATAACATTGGGTATTGGGAAGGTCGCGATTATCTTGGGTTGGGACCATCGGCACATTCGTTTATCAACGGGCAGAGGTTTTTGAACGCTTCTTCGAATGTCGACTATGTCAAGGCACTTGAGAATGGGGAACTTCCCCGTGAAGTCGACCAGTCCGGTATTGAGGAACGGATGGTTGAGACGATTCTGTTAGGGTTACGGACGACATGGGGAGTGAGTCGGGCGAAGTTTGAACGGGTTTTTGAAAACAAGCTTGAGGAAAAGATTGATTTACATCAGTATGATACGCTTGTGAAAGCGGGGCATCTTGTAGATGACGGTGATGCGATAAAATTATCCGATGATGGGTTTTATATTGTAGAGGAAGTGACAAGGCGGTTGGTGAAGTAGGAAAGATTATTCCTCACACGGGGGCATGGTGCCTTCATTCTGAAATGCAAATTCAACTAATCTGACAAGGTCAACGACATCAATTACACCGTCTTCATTTATATCTCCATTAGATGCACAGATTGGTAACTTATAATCTAAGAAAAGATAATTTATAAACATAACGAAATCATCTATCGCAATTCGTCCGTCAGCATTAATATCACCTTTTGTTTCTAATCTACAACAATCATAAGGTTCAATTGCATCGACTTTAAGTTTTGGCATATGTTCCTTTATCTTTTTCCTTTTGAATTTTCCTAAGACATACACCGTATCACCAGTATTGAAATCACCGGTGTTTGAAAGAAAGTATAATCTTTCATATACATCGGATTTTAAAACAATTTTATTGTTTTTCGGAAACTTTTCTAAAATACCAATACCTGAAAAGAAAGCTTCATGTTGAGCAGCGAATGTAGATGATGTCATTCCCAAAAAGATACATAGAACTAAAATCTTAAGCATATATTTTCCCCAAAGTTACTCGTTATGGATAGATATAATATATATAATTATCGATTTTTGTCAATGTGAAGGCTCAAATTATTATCTTTTCAACTGATTTCTATTTTTCTATATTCCCGACATGACAAATCCGAGATATTACGACTATATGGAGCTTGCCATCCGCGAGGCTGAGGAAGCGTATAAAAAAAATGAAGTCCCGGTCGGGGCGATCGTTGTATTCGAAGACAAAGTTATCGGTCGGGGGTACAATCAGACGGAATCGCTGCATGATGCCACCGCTCATGCCGAGATGGTTGCGCTGTCGGCAGCGTACAATCATTTTAATGACTGGCGTCTTGAGGAATGTATTCTTGTTTCGACACTGGAACCTTGCCCGATGTGTTCCGGGGCAGCAGTCCTTTCGAGAATCAAAACAATTATTTACGGCGCCAAAGACCCGAAATTCGGTGGGTGTGATTCGATATTTTCAATACCGACTGAAACTAAACTGAACCATCAGATAGAAATCGTATCGGGAATCAGGGAAGATGAAGTTGCAGCGATGATGAAGCAGTTTTTTGCTGAGGTTCGCAAAAAGAAAGAGAGGATAAATTGAATAATTGGACTGAAGAAACAGCTAAACGGTTTAAAATGTCATTATTTTTTGCTCTTGTCTTGTTTGTAATGGCTCCGATAATCTATCTGGTTATTGCATTATCACTCAACATGGAACCGATTGCGGATTCACAGGCAAATCTGATTATGTATATCCTCTTGATTATTGCTATTGTATACCCATTTATACTACCTGTATTGGAACGAAGTCAAATCAAAGCGTATCATAGAAACCGTCGATCAGGTTCTGATTTGGCTGCTCAAAACAATATTTTTATGAATACAAAAAATCATTCATCGGCATCAGCTCTTGCAATGACTTTTAACATTATAAAATTTTCTTTAGTGGAGTCATCATTTATTTTCGGATTAGTAATCTATTTTATTTCAGGAGACATGAATAAAATGTTATACTTTTATCCAATCGGATATATCTGGACGATAATTATATTCCCGACAAAAGGAAGATTTCAAGCATTTATAGATAAGGTGGAACGGTATGGACAAACCAACCCGGTCGGATAAGTACAACCTCAATTATATAATGATCAAATCCCTTTATTTCGGATTGACGGTCAACATCATCGGGCCCGGGGCACTTCTGTTTGTCTGTTATTATCTTGATATAAACCGGCAATGGAGCAATCCGATGGTCGGATATGATAATGCTAATATTTTGTTTATTCTGATTGCTGTTCTTTCGCTTATCAATTTTGGCTGGGCGTTGTGGAAAAAATCGATGCTGCAGAAAACCCTGATGGTACAATCGGAGGAGACGCTTGAGGAAGACTTACGGGATAGCCTGGCAATTCATCTGAAACCGATATTTATCGTGATTGCTTTGGTGGCAGTGTACGGAGTCGGGTATTATTTCCTGACGGGGCGGTTTCGTGAGGCTGCATTTTTTGAGATAATTTCGTTTGTGGTTTTTCAATTTGTCCGTCCACGGTTCGGTTTTATCAAAAAACTGATAGAAAGCCAACTGACACTGTTAAAAACAAAAAATACCGCTTGAAAATCAGTTGCGATTTATTATCCTATCTAAGTTTTATAAGTAGTAGGGCAGAACCCATTAGTGGTTCTGCCAATTAGAAATTTTCGGAGAGGTGGCAGAGCGGCTGAATGCGACGGTCTCGAACACCGTTATACTCTAACGGGTATCCAGGGTTCGAATCCCTGCCTCTCCGCTTTATAGTAGTCACACTGAGTCCACTTTGGTGGAAAGTCTGTTTTTCTCCTTCGGACAACGGCGATGATGGGTGGTTGATTTAATGATTATTATCTATGATGATGAGATGGAACAGAATCCGACTCCAAGAGTTGGGCACCCGGCACCCGGCTTGGCACTTCATATCTCCTTGGACATACTTGAAATTATATGTAAGTAATATATAGTATTTTTAACCATAAATTAGTTCGGCATGCTTTGGCGGGAAACACTCGAATGTAGCGGTAATCCCGCATTCTTTTAATTGAACAAATAAAATATTTGATTGTACAATGCAAATATGAGAACAATAACACTAATTACTCTTCTTCTTTTTACTATATTGACATTTTTTTCTTTGAGTCTTGCGCAAAATAGAGATCATAATGCTATAAACAATAAAATCAACCAGACTTCAATTGTTTCCATTGGAGAAACTGTCTCAGACATGGATAAAGGTCTAATGATAATTTTTCAGGACAAAAAGAATAACTATTGGTTTGGAGGTGAAGGTGTTTATAAATATGATGGAAAAATTATAACTCATTTTACAATTAAAGATGGTTTGTGTAGTAATGAGATATTAGAGATACAAGAAGACAAAAATGGAAACATTTTCTTCGACACACCAGAAGGTGTCAGTAAATTTGATGGACAACAATTTACAACATTAAAAGTTTTTAATAGTAATTCCTCTAAAAATGAATGGAAGTTAGATTCTGATGATTTATGGTTCAGATTGGGATGGAACAGAAATGGACCTTATAGGTATGATGGCAAGTTTTTGTACTTTTTAGAGTTCCCCAAAACCAAACAAGCTGATGAATTCTATTCAATTAATCCAAATGCATCCTATAACCCTTACGGTATTTACTCAATGTATAAGGATAACAATGGAGCAGTATGGTTTGGTACTGCATCGCTTGGTGTGTGTCGTTATGATGGCAAATCAGTTAGCTGGCTCTATGAAAAACATTTGACCGAGATACCAAACGGAGGATCTTTCGGTATTCGTTCTATTATTGAAGATAAAGATGGATTATTTTGGTTCTGCAATACAAAATATCGCTACGATATCTACTTGGAGAACTCTATAAAAAAAGAAATAAATAGTATCAATTATAGCAGGAAAAAAGGTACCGGCGTATCAATGGATGGTAATGAAAATTATTATCCATACTTTATGTCAGTTGTAAAAGACAACAACAATGATTTATGGATGGCAACTTATGATGAAGGTGTTTGGCGACATGATGGAGAAAACTTAATTCACTATCCTGTTAAAGAAGAAAAAGAGATTGTCAATATTTTCTCTATTTATAAAGATAATCAAGGTGTGTTATGGCTTGGTACTCTCAATGCAGGGGCTTATAAATTCAATGGCACTACCTTTGAAAAATTTATTCCCTAAATCTTTTTCCACTTTTTCTAACAATCTACTTGATAAAAGATAACTCAACTTAATGCAACTTGAGCATCGGGTGCCCCACGGCTTGCCGTGGGAATAGAGAATCGACCTCAAACTGTAGGCTATCTGGATTGCATGCATAATTACTAACTGTTTCTTTGTCTGGTTCTTCGAGAATCTTTCGATTCTCTCCTGAAACCCTACCTACTTGGGACTTTGGACATTTGCAGTAATGGAGGGTTGATTCAATGATTGTTATCTATGATGATGAGATAGAACAGAAACCCACCCCAAGGGGTGGGGCACCCGGCATATGTATGTAGACGACAAAGTCCAGGATATGTTGCGGAAATAATTATGGTTAGAATAAAATATCAGATTAAAACAGTACTAAAAATATACTCATTTCAGTTGAAGGCTTTATTAACTATAATTGACTATGATAGCAACTTTTTAGTTTCTATTTCGTAAATCAATGCGTTACCAGGTATATTTTTAAATCATTAATGGAGGAGTAACTATGTCAGCGAAGTTTATGATTCTAGTTTTATGTATCTTGACAATTAGTGTAAAACTGTGCAGTCAAGAAGTTTTAGAAGTAAATCAAATTGAAAGCGGTACTGAATTCTGGGAACTATATGATGAAGTTGTTCCAATAATTGAAACAGATACAAATGCAGCAATAAAATTATATGAAGATGCATTTCATAACACTAAAAATAATTTTACAAAGTCGTCAATTATTCATCAATTAGGTACATTATATTCAACTCCCAAACAATTTGATAAATGCCTAAGCATGTGTGAAGAGTTAGTAAAATCCGGAGTTTCTGTCTTTTTTACATTAAGAGACAAAACCTATCCCAGCTTTACAAAAGAATTTGAAAACATTGATCGGTATCCTTCAATTCTGGAACAGAATAATGAGTTAGTTAAGAAGATGAATGAAATCACTAAAGCTGAATATTATATTCAAAAACCGAATAATTTTAATGAAAATAAAAAATATCCACTATTCATGATTTTTCATGGTGGCATTGGGAGTATTCAAAATTTACAGCATTATTGGCGCTCCGCATTTCTGAATGAAAACTATATAGTAGTCTATGTACAGGGTGGAAATTTCATATGCTCAATAAAACGCAGGTTCGGACCTGAAGGTAAGACTGATATTAAAGAAATTTTTAAGAAAATCAGAGAAGATTATCTGATAGATACTTCAAAAGTTATACTTGCCGGACAATCAGCCGGAGGAATGTTATCTATTGACTTGGCTATTAATAATCATATATCAGCTCAAGGCTTAGTACTGGCATTTCCGGTAAAACCAAGAGAATTTGGGGCAGATGAAATTTATTCATCTGGTTTAAAAGGTTTAAGAATATCGATGATCTGTGGCGAAAATGATTGGGCATTAGAAAGACAAAAAGAAATGTCAGTTATATTTGATAAATTGGATGTTCCAAACAGAATAGTAATATACCCAGATAATGGACATGAATTCCCGGATGATTTTTCAAGTCAGATTGTAAAATCTGTAAATTTTATAGATCAAAAGTAATCATTGTTAGAAAAGGATCGACCACTCACTAGTTTTTTCAAATGATTCTCTAACAAACAGATTGAAGGAACTTAAAACAACTTGACCTAAGTTTATGCAAATTAACATATGAATTTCAATTGTTTTGGTGTAAGTCAATGGATTACAAAACTTATAAAAATACACTCTTTCGAATCCCTGCCTCTCCGCTTTATATTGTCACACTGAGCGGAGTAGAAGTGTGTTTTTCTCCTTCGGACAACGATGAAAATGTGTGGTAGATTTAATGATTATTATCTATGATAATGAGATAGAACAAAAACCCACCCCAAGGGGTGGGCTACCTGTGCGATAGTTAAGTAGTTGATTTAGATTATACAAACAATTTTGATTGAAAATCAGTAGGTCGAAACCAGAGGGTTACCGACCTACTATTCTTATCTCAAAAAGTCAGCAATTACCTCAGATTACCTATAACTTTGAATTGATTTGTGCAAATCAACCTAAATTCCATAGAGGAAATGAGGAGAGTTCTTATCGAGAATGTGAAATATTTCACTTGCTATTATATTTAACGCTCATTATAATAGATGAATAAAACCATGATAGAGGATAAATTTAGGTTATTTAAAAGGTAATATGAAAATAGAAAAAAACAAAAAGTATCTGCTTTCAAAAGAGAACATTTCATCTCTTGTTCAGATTTTACAAAAGCAAAAATTTAAAACGATTGCTCCGGTTGTAAAAGATGAAACAATATTATATGATGAAATTCAATCTATTGATGAACTTCCGATCGGTATGACTGATGTCCATAAAGCCGGTTCATATTCTCTGAAAAAGAGAAAAGATAAAGCATTATTCGGATACAACGTCGGACCGCAATCATGTAAAAAATTTCTTTTCCCTCCAAAGCTTACTTTACTTCAGACTAAAAAGATTGATGGAAAGGTCACTGTAATAAAAAGCAGTGATCCGGTAGAGAAACTCGCTTTGATAGGTATCAAACCGTGTGAACTTTCCGCTATCTTGGTTCAGGACAAGATATTCATAGAAGGCGACTATGTTGACTCGTACTATAAACAGCAAAGAGATAATCTGTTTATAGTCACGACCAACTGTACCGAAACTGCGTATAGCTGTTTTTGCGACTCTATGAAAACCGGACCTGAAGCAACAAAAGGGTTTGATCTTGCAGTCACTGAACTGATTGACGGAAAAAATCATCGGTTTGTTATTAAAACGGGGTCTGCTGCCGGTGTAAAAGTATTGAGTAACATTGAAGGGATCGCTCTAGCACCGGACGATGCGCTAGCTCTTGAAGAGGCAAAGATAAGCAGTGCTAAAAACAAGATGGGTCGTTCGATTTCCACAGAAAACCTCAAAGAATTGCTACTTGATAATCTGAATCATCCGTACTGGGCTGAAATTCAGGAACGGTGCGTCTCCTGCGGAAACTGTACGATGGTATGCCCGACCTGTTTTTGCTCTGATATTCTGGATGAAACGAGTCTTTCCGGTGAAGATAGCAAAAGAACCCGATTATGGGATTCATGCTTCAGTAAGGATTACTCTTACATTCACGGTGGTGTTGTCCGGGCATCTATCAAATCACGATACAGACAATGGTTAACACATAAATTTGCAAGCTGGGTTGACCAGTTTGACACTTTTGGTTGTGTCGGATGCGGCCGGTGTATTGTCTGGTGTCCCGTCGGAATAGATGTGACCGAAGAGATAAATGCGATAGAGCAAGATGTTGAAAAAATGAAACCGGTTGAAGTGGAGGCATAATTTGACCAGTTTAACATCATATTTAGTAGAACATCCATTTCTAAAAGGAATGGATAAAAAGCATATTGACTTAGTTGTCGGATGTGCTAAAAATGTTCGGTATAACCCGGGTGACTACCTTTTTCATGAAGGTGATGAAGCTGACTGGTTCTATTTTATCCGGGAAGGTCAACTTGCGTTAGAAGTATTCCGTCCCCATAAGGGTGGTATTGTATTTCAGACATTAGGTACAAACGATGTTCTCGGCTGGTCCTGGCTGGTAGCACCATATATGAGACATTTTGACTGCAGGGCTACCGAGTTAACCCGTGCTATTGCACTCGACGGAAACTGTCTCCGTAAAAAATGCGAAGAAGACCATGAACTCGGTTATGCAATGATGAACCGATTTGTAAAACTCACTGAAGATGAATTAATGGCATTAAGACTACAACTAATGGATATATATGATGCTCCAATCAAATAACACAGCAATAAAAACAGAACTCACGAACGAACCGTTTGTTCCGGTGATGTATGAGATAAAACGTATACAGCGGGAGACCGAGGATACATTTACAATCGATTTGATATTACCGGATAAGAAAAAAACAAATTTCAGATTTAAACCAGGTCAATTTAACTCAATGTTTGTTCATGGATGCGGCGAAGTACCAATCTCTATAAGCGGCAATCCGATAAAAAATGAGAAAATAGTTCATACAATCAGGGTCGTGGGTACGGTAACCCGTGCTATAAGAAGATTAAAAGTCGGAGAATATATAGGAATTCGCGGACCGTTTGGCTCACACTGGCCGGTTGAAAAGGCTGTAGACAAAAATGTAATCATCATCGCCGGTGGAATAGGTCTTGCACCGATTCGTCCGGCGGTCTACCATATCCTTGAGCACAGAGAAAAATATAAAGATTTAAGCATTTTGTATGGTGCCCGAACTCCTGATGATATCATTTTCAAAAAAGAGCTCGAATCAATTCGAGGTAGGTTTGATATTGACCTCCATGTTACCGTTGACAGGGCTGACAACAAATGGATGGGGAATGTCGGAGTGGTCCCAACCCTTGCAAAAAGGATAACATCGGATCCATCAAATTCAATTGCATTTGTCTGTGGTCCAGAGATTATGATGCGGTATTCCGCAGTTGCACTGCAGCAGTATGGTATGTCTTTGCAGGATATCTACATCTCATTGGAACGAAACATGAAGTGCGGTATCGGATTATGTGGACATTGTCAATATACAGGAAAATTTATCTGCAAAGATGGTCCTGTTTATAGCTATGAAACCGTTAAAGATTTGTTAAAAACGAGGGAAATATAACATGCCGTTACATCCTAATGCAAAACCAAAGCTGGCTGTATGGAAATTCGCATCATGCGACGGCTGCCAGCTTTCACTTCTTGATTGCGAAGATGACCTCTTAGCAATAACGGATGCAATTCAAATTGCTTATTTCCCTGAAGCTACAAGAGCCGTCATAAAAGGACCGTATGAAATATCACTGGTAGAAGGTTCGATTACAACTCCTCATGATGCTGAAAGAATTCATAAAATCCGACGGGTATCGAAAGTTTTAATTACAATCGGAGCCTGTGCAACTTCGGGGGGGATTCAGGCATTAAAGAATTTCAAGGATGTCAATAAATTCATTGATATTGTATACGCTAATCCGCAGTATATAGACTCTTTACAGAATTCAACAGGAATCGCCGACCATGTCAAAGTCGACTTTGAACTTCGGGGATGTCCAATCAATAAAAATGCACTTGTCGAAGTCTGTAATGCCTATTTAAACAGACGGAAACCGAACATACCGACTTATTCTGTTTGTATGGAATGTAAAAGGCGCGGCAATATCTGTGTGATGGTAAGAAATGGCACTACCTGCCTGGGTCCGGTAACCCAAGCCGGGTGTGATGCTATTTGTCCTGCATACAACAGAGGCTGCTATAGCTGTTTCGGTCCTTCTGAGGATGCAAATGCAAAAGCATTCAGCATTCACCTCGAAGAAACCGGCATATCAAGAGAAAACTTAATACGACTGTACCGCGGGTTCAACGCCAATGCTGAAGAATTCAAAAATGAAAGTATCTTCTATGAGCAAAAGTAAGACTAAAACAATCAATGTAGATTATCTCGCTCGTGTTGAAGGCGAGGGATCTCTGTATCTGAAGATAAAAGACAACAAAGTTCAGGATATAAAGTTTAAGATATTCGAGCCTCCAAGATTTTTTGAGGCATTTTTACGGGATCGGCATTACTATGAAGCACCGGATATCACTGCACGTATATGCGGTATCTGCCCGATCGCATATCAGATGGGTGCTGTGCATGCGATGGAAGATATCCTGGAAATTTCGATACCAAAACAGATACGTGAACTCCGGAGACTTATATACTGCGGAGAATGGATCGAAAGTCATGTCCTTCATGCCTACATGCTGCATGCTCCTGATTTTTTAGGATACCAGGATGCAATTGAACTTGCAAAGGACCATCCGGATATAGTTACTGAAGGACTTGAACTTAAAAAGATCGGCAATGAGTTAGTAACATTACTGGGTGGAAGAGAGATACATCCTATTAATGTTAAAGTTGGTGGTTTTTATAAACTTCCTTCGAAAGAAGAATTCGCTCCTTTATATGAAAGATTGAAATGGGCTAAAAAAGCAGCCTACAGCATGATAAAAGTAATGTCATCTCTTGATATCCCCGAGTTTGAACAGGATTACGAATTTGTTGCCTTAAGACATGAAGATGAATATCCGTTTAATGAAGGAAGACTTGTTTCAAATAAAGGGCTCGATATTGATATAGCTGACTTTGGCAAACATTTCCAGGAAGAACATGTCAAACACTCGACTTCGTTACATTGCAGATTAAAAGAACGAGGTGCCTATCATGTCGGTCCTCTTGCCCGCTATAGTTTGAACTTTGATAAATTATCCAGTGAGGTTCAAAAAGCAGCAAAAGACGCAGGCTTACAGGAAGAATGTTACAATCCGTTTAAGTCGATTGTTATCCGGGCGGTTGAGACACTTCATGCTGTCAATGAAGCGATTCGCATTATTGAAAATTATAAAGAACCGAAAAAACCGTATATCGAGGCTGCCATTAAAGCCGGAATCGGACACGGTTGTACTGAAGCTCCGCGAGGTATTTGTCATCATACTTATTCAATCGATGGTGACGGTTTAATAACGAATGCAGTAATCGTTCCGCCGACATCCCAAAATCAAAAATCAATTGAGGGGGATTTGGAAGCTTTAGTACCGTCTATTATTGACCTGCCCGATGACCAGTTATCATGGCGATGTGAGCAGGCTATCAGGAATTATGATCCGTGTATTTCCTGCTCCTGCCATTTTCTTAAATTGAAGGTCGATAGAGAATAATCAGATGTCAGTACTAGTTATAGGTATAGGTAATAAATACCGCTCAGATGATGCTGTTGGTTTAGTTATAGCTGACAGCATCAGAGAAAAGAATATACATAACTGCAGTGTTGTAAAAAATTCCGGTGAAGGTATTTCACTTATCAATCTATGGGAAGAGCATGAAAGTGTCATTATCATAGATGCTGTAAAATCTGAAAACCTTCCGGGGAAAACCTATGTCATTGATATAGCAAAAAGAAATCTTAATACAGATTGGTTTCAACTGTCAACTCATCTATTCTCAATACCCGAAGCGATCGACCTTGCCAAACAATTAGAAAAACTCCCAACACGTTTTTATTTTTATGGTGTTGAGGCGAAAAATTTTGAGTATGGGGAAGGTCTGTCTCCTGAAGTTCAAAAAGCAAAAGATATCCTGATAACTCAAATTATTGATGGTATTCAATTCTTAAACAAACCGACAAATCGCTCATCTAAATCAACCGGAAACTAAACTATGCACGAGTTATCAATCGCATCCTCAATAATAGATTCTGTTACAAAAGAAGTTAAAAAACATGATGTTAGGTCTGTTTATGAGATTAAACTTCGTATAGGTGAATTGACAGCAGTCGTACCCGATTCATTACGGTTTGGATTTGAGTCACTGGTAAAAGATACTTTCCTCGAACATACACAGTTAACTATCGAAACCAGCAAAATTGAGGGAGAGTGTATAGATTGTAAGAGGGGATTTACTGTAGAAAATTTTAACTTTATCTGTCCTCACTGTTCATCAAAACAAGTAGATATTATATCAGGAAACGAATTAGAAATCTTATCAATTGAAATTGAAAAATAAAGAGTGTGATTATGGCAAACATACTAATAGAAAAAAAAGTATTATCAGCAAATGATACTATCGCATCCAAGCTGAGAGAGACGTTTCAAAAACATAAAATTTTTGTGATAAACATTGTCAGTTCCCCCGGTTCAGGAAAAACATCGCTGCTTGAAAAAACCGTTCAGCTTCTGAATAAAAATATTCAGACAGGTATCATAGCCGGTGATGTTCAAACTGAAAATGATGCCAAGCGGATTCAAAAAGCAGGGGGCAAGTTTGTACAACCGATTGAAACCGGTGGGAGTTGTCATCTTGATGCTGCGATGATTGAAAAATCAATAGCACATTTTGATTTGGACAAACTTGATTTACTTATCATTGAAAATGTAGGAAATCTGGTCTGCCCCTCCTGTTATGATCTCGGTGAAGATATGAAAGTTGTACTGCTCAGTACAACCGAAGGGGATGACAAACCGCTGAAATACCCAAGTATGTTCCGGAATTCTTCGGTCATGGTTATCAATAAAACTGATTTACTTTACTATACCGATTTCAAACTGGATGAAGTCCGGAAAAATGCCCTTCAGATAAACGGAACTTTTGAAATTTTCGAAACGTCTTGTAAAACATCGGACGGTCTCAATGAATGGATAAATTGGCTTACAAAAAAAGTTAGCGAAACAGGATAACGTGAAAAGTCGGGAAAAAATTATAATCAACGGTATCGTACAGGGTGTAGGATTTCGTCCATTTGTTTATTCAACCGCAAAAAAACACCAACTTTCCGGTTACGTATGCAATGACTCCGATGGTGTTGTTATTGAAGTCGAAGGACGTATGTATGATATTAATAATTTTCATACCGAAGTCATTAATTTTGCCCCTCCTGTTTCGAAGATACATCAGTATTCTAACAGAAAAATAAAGCTCAAACATGATGCTGAGTTTGAAATTAAGGAAAGTCATCATTCTGAAAGGCTCTCTACATTTATATCTCCCGACCTAACCGTGTGTAATGAATGTCTTGCTGAAATGTTTGATCCAAATAACCGGCGATACCTTTACCCTTTAATCAATTGTACAAACTGTGGGCCAAGATATACGATAATAAATAAAATACCGTATGACCGGATTTATACCTCAATGAACAGATTTACAATGTGCCGGGATTGTCTGAACGAATATAGAGACCCGACGAACCGAAGGTTCCACGCACAACCGAATTGCTGTCCCAAATGCGGTCCAAAAGTATTCTATCATAACGGGAAAGAGGTTATAGATAGAATAAATCCGATTCAGACAGTCATCGAACAGCTACATCAAGGAAACATAGTCGCAGTCAAAGGTATCGGTGGGTTCCACCTTGCCTGCGATGCATACAATGAATCAGCAATCCAAAAATTACGGTTACGAAAAGGAAGGGCAGAAAAACCGTTTGCACTTATGGTACCTGATTTGAAAACAGCCCGGAAATTCTGTGTAGTTTCAAAACCAGAAGAAGTCCTCCTGCTGGCAGCATCGAGACCTATCGTACTTCTCCGGAAGCGTGCAAACTGCCCACTTCCTGAATCTATCGCTCCTGATAACAATTTCCTTGGAATAATGATTGCATACTCTCCACTTCATCATCTTCTGCTAAAAGATAATTTTGAAATTCTGGTGATGACTTCGGCGAACTTAGCTGAAGAGCCAATTGTAAAAGATAATGATGAGGCAATCAAAAGGCTTCATGCTATAGCAGATATAATTCTTCTTCATGATCGTGATATTCTCCAACGCAGTGATGATTCAATTATCCGAAAAGATTTCTATTCAACACAAATACTACGAAGATCAAGAGGCTATGTGCCTCTTTCTGTTAATCTACAGGGAAAGATTCATCCCGGTATTTTAGCGGTCGGTGGAGAACAGAAAAATACAGTTGCTTTGAGCAGACAGAATTCAGTATTCCTGAGTCAATATATCGGCGATTTAGATAATCCTGAATCAATGGAGTTTTTTAAAGAGTCGATATCTCATCTATCTCAAATTTTAAAAGTGAAACCGGAAATTATTGCATGTGATTTACATCCGGAATATCTGTCCACTAAATATGCCCTTGGTCAGGGGTTGCCTGTTGTACAAGTACAGCATCATCATGCCCACATGGTATCAGTAATGGCTGAAAACAACTATACTGATACTGCTATAGGATTAGTTCTGGATGGTACGGGATATGGAACAGATGGGACTATTTGGGGTGGTGAGATTTTAGTTGGAAATGCATATTCATTTGAAAGGTTTGCATATCTGAAACCCGTTCCTCTTCCCGGAGGTAGTAAAGCTATACTGGAACCTTGGAGAATGGCACTTTCTTACCTATACAATTATTTTGATGAATCAATGATAGAGAGGATGTTTTCACACAATCAGATCCAAAATGAACAGAGGAAAACAGTCATCCAGATGATTAATAAAAACATCAACGCTCCTCTTTCATCGAGTTGTGGACGTTTGTTTGATGCCGTCGCCTCTCTATTGCATATTAAACACCAAGTAAATTATGATGCACAGGCTGCGATTGCACTTGAATCGGTTGCCATGTACGGGAAAAAACAGAAAGTAGAACTATTGGATGATATCTCAGGAGAAATTGATATTTCAAATTTACTGAAGACAGTAGTCGAACGGATATTAAACAACTATCCGGTTGCAGATATCGCTTTATATTTTCATCAGCAACTTGCTGAATATTTTATTGCAGCTGTACAGGCTGCACGAAATGATTTGAATCTTAATACAGTCGCTTTAAGCGGAGGAGTCTTTCAGAATAAACTGTTTTCTGAATATATCTATAAACGGCTGAGTGAAGAGAATTTTAATCTGCTTGTTCATACAAAAGTTCCGGTAAACGACGGTGGTCTTTCTCTTGGACAGGTATTGATTGCAAATGAACAAACAGTAAAAAAAGAAGTGAGGGCAGTATGTGTTTAGCTATACCCGGTAAAGTTGTTGAAATATTTGAAGAGAACGGTCTTCTTATGGGCTCTGTTGATTATTCCGGGATGAAAAACAAAGTCTGCCTAATGTATGTCCCAACTATTTCCTGCGGACAATATGTTATTGTTCATGCCGGATTTGCTTTGAATATTATTAACGAAGAAGAAGCAAGAAAATCAATAGAGCTAATTAATGAATATTTTGAAAAAGGTATGGAAGATGAAATTCGTTGATGACTTTCGCAATCCAAGACTTGCCAAAC
>QQUK01000315.1 GCA_008501655.1 Calditrichota bacterium | reverse complement strand
CGGTTCCGGTATTGCCGGGCTCTTTTACGCTCTGAAAGTCGCAGAACTTAACGATTCTGTTAAAATAGCTATCGTTACTAAAAAAGGTGAAAAGGATACAAGCACCAATAGAGCCCAGGGGGGAATTGCATCAGTACTTTCCAAAACTGATTCATTTGATTCTCACATTGCTGATACACTTGCTACCGGACAGGGTCTTTCCAATAAAAAAGTTGTTGAGCAGATTGTGGAAGCCGGTCCTTCGGTTATTCAGGAACTTATCGACTTTGGTGTTAAATTTACTGAAAATGACGGAGAAATGGAACTTGGTCGTGAAGGTGGTCATTCCCATCACCGAGTTGTTCATGCTGATGATTTCACCGGGCAGGAGATCGAACGGGCTTTACTCAAAGCTTGCCGGAAAAATAAAAATATAGATATCTACCGGGACCACATGGTTTTAGATCTGATGACCCTTCATACAGGAAAACAATCAAAATGTTGTGGTGCTTATGTTTTTTCGGAGAAGAAAAGAGAGTTTCTCCAGTTCTATGCTTCGGTTACAATGCTTGCTTCGGGAGGTCTCGGTCAAGTCTATTATCACAATACAAATCCGAAGATAGCAACCGGAGATGGTGTTGCTATTGCATACCGGGCTGGTTGTTCGGTTGCTAATCTTGAGTTTATACAGTTTCATCCTACTTCCCTGTATAATCCCGGCCGCTGGCCATTTCTGATTTCCGAAGCTGTACGGGGTGAAGGGGGAAAACTTTTTACTGTTGATGGCAGAGCGCTGATGGAAAACGCCCATGCACTAAAAGATTTAGCTCCCCGTGATGTTGTCGCAAGAGCTATTGATAAAGAGCTCAAAGAATCAGGAGAGGAATACGTTCTTTTGGATATCAGTCATCTGGAAACAGATTTTATCCTGAAGAGATTTCCGAATATCTATAACGAATGTCTCAGACGCGGATTTGATATTACGGAACGTGATATTCCGGTTGTACCAGCTGCTCATTATTCCTGCGGCGGGGTTCTTTCTACCATTGAAGGAGAAACGGAATTATCCGGGTTGTATACCGCCGGTGAAGTTGCGATGACAGGTATGCATGGTGCTAACAGACTTGCTTCAAATTCACTTTTGGAAGCTGTTGTAATGGCTAAGCTTGCCTCAAAAAAATCACTTGAATTTTATGAATCTGTAGACCAATCGATACAGGAAGACGCTGTCGAAAACTTTTTCTCATCATTAAAATACCCGCGTGAAAAGATACTTATTGCCCATGACCGCAGAGAACTAACCAGGGTGATGTCGGATTTTGTTGGGATAGTCCGAAGCAAAGACAGACTTCTGTTGGCAAAAGAAAAAATATCCAAAATCCATGATGCGATTGAACAATATTATCTTTCAACTCCGGCAACGTATGACACTGTGGAACTGCGCAATATGGCTACAGTATCCCAACTTGTTATTGAATCCGCACTTATGCGGCTTGAATCACGCGGCTTGCACTATATGGAAGATTACCCGAACACTGAAATTAAATTTGAACATGACACCATTATTGAAGGTGCCTTAAAAAAAGGAGAGCAGAATGTCAGTTCATCATGAAATGATCTTAATTCTGGATTTCGGCTCTCAATACACACAGCTGATTGCCCGAAGAATCCGTGAACATCAAATCTATTGCGAAATTGTTCCGTTTAACGCTGATTTATCCGAATATAAAGATAAAAATGTCAAAGGGTATGTTCTCTCCGGAGGACCTTCATCTATTAAAGATGACGATGCACCCCGTCTTGACGATTCATTTTTTGATACAGAAAAACCAATCCTTGGCATCTGCTATGGAATGCAGCTGATCGCTGATATCTATGGCGGTACGCTTGAACGTTCTGAAACTCGCGAATACGGCAGGGCTAAATTCAATGCTTCCGATACCATTGAGATTTTTTCAGGTATTCCGCAGCAGTCACAGGTCTGGATGTCACACGGTGACTCAATTGTTGCTCTGCCGAACGGATTTGAAGTAGTCGGTTCTACAGATTCACTTGATGTTGCTGCGATTGCCGATCCGAAAAGACATTTGTACGGACTACAATTTCATCCGGAAGTGCATCACTCTGATGAAGGTAAAAAAATAATCTCAAATTTCTTATTTGATATTTGCCAATTGAAAGGTGACTGGACAACCGAATCATTTATTGAAAGTACAATAAAGGAGATTCAGAATCAGGTTGGCGATAACAAAGTCATCCTTGGTATCTCCGGTGGTGTTGATTCAACAGTAGCAGCGGTACTTCTCTCAAAAGCGATCGAAAATAATCTCTATGCTGTATTCGTAAACAACGGTCTTTTGAGGAAAAATGAATTTGAATCGGTTATTGAACTTCTGGGAGGTCTTGGTATAAATTTGCATCCGGTCGATGCATCCGATCTTTTTCTTACAAGACTTGCCGGTGTATCAGACCCTGAGAAAAAAAGAAAGATTATCGGCACAACATTTATAGATATATTCGAAGAGCAGGCTGAAAAAATCGGTGATATAGATTTTCTGGCGCAGGGAACTTTGTACCCTGATGTAATCGAATCAGTCTCATTTAAAGGTCCATCAGCAACCATTAAATCACATCATAATGTCGGCGGGCTTAAAGACCGGATGAAGCTGAAACTTGTTGAACCGCTCCGGGAACTGTTTAAAGATGAAGTCCGGGAACTTGGACGAAATCTTGGACTGCCGGAAAAATTCATCGGACGCCATCCGTTTCCCGGACCGGGACTTGCTGTACGGGTGCTCGGAGATATTACTAAAGAACGTTGTGACCTGCTTCGGGAGGTTGACGCTATCTTTATCGAAGAGCTCCATAATTTTAAAATCTATGATGATATCTGGCAGGCATTTGCTGTTTTGCTGCCTATCAGTGCTGTAGGTGTTATGGGGGATGAACGGACGTATGAAAATGTTGTCGCTTTAAGAGCGGTGACATCGGTTGATGGAATGACAGCTGATTGGGCAAGAATCGATAATGATATTTTAGCCCATGTTTCCAACCGGATTATCCGAAATGTCAAAGGTGTCAACCGGGTGACATATGATATATCATCCAAACCCCCGGCTACAATCGAATGGGAATAAATTGTAGCTAAATGAAAGTCTTAAAAATGCTCTTATGGATTCCAGTTATTATCGTTGCTCTCTATCTTGTTATCATGCTCTATATATATTTCAATCAGGATAAACTTGTTTTTTATCCTACTGAAAATTTTGCTCTAACACCCGACCAACTGGAACTTGAGTTTGAAACAATAGAACTCAAAATATCCGATTCGGTAATAATCCATGGCTGGTTTATATCTCCTAAGGAAAAAAAATCAGATAAAGTTATCCTTTTCTGCCATGGAAATGCGGGTAATATTTCCCATCGATTGGAAACAGCCGAATATCTGTCAAAACTCGGAGTGCCTATATTTCTGTTTGATTATCGCGGTTATGGACATTCAACCGGTTCACCGACTGAAGAAGGGGTATATGAGGATGCCCAAACTGCTTATAACTGGCTTGTTCAATCAAAACAATATAAACCTGAAGAAATTATCATTTTCGGTCGTTCCCTCGGCGGTGCTGTTGGTGTGGAACTTGCCTCACGGGTAAAGTGCGGCGGACTGATTGTCGAATCTTCCTTCACAACTGTTGCGGAGATGGGGAAGAAGCTTTTCCCGATATTTCCAATAAAGCAGCTCATCCGTTACAAATTTGACTCATTTACAAAAATTAAAACCCTGCAATGTCCAATACTCGTAACCCATTCACCCGATGATGACCTGATTCCGTACTGGATGGGGGAAAAATTGTACGAACAGGCTCCAGAGCCAAAAGATTTCGTCAAACTGTCCGGCCCCCACAATTCCAGGGAATATTTCGAAAATGAAGCATATAAAATAGCTCTGGTATCCCTTTTTGAATCTCATTAGCCATTTTTGTATCTTTGAGAGAGTTTCTTGACATTTGCCTCTCACTGATTTATTTTCAGCCTCTATATGAGAGGAAAGATTTGACATGCTTGATTTAAATAAAATGGTTGAATATACACAACCAATACAACAGGACCTTGATTTATTTAATCAGAAGCTGCATGACCACCTGCAGGGAGATTCACCCCTTATCTCTTCAATCGCAAAACATCTTCTGCGTTCACGGGGGAAACGGATACGTCCGGTTTTTCTCTTTCTCTCATCCCGGGCTGGTGATAATTTTACAGAATTTTCAGTTGATGCTTCCCTTTCTATTGAACTTATACATACCGCAACTTTGCTCCATGATGATGTCGTCGATGAATCCGATATGCGCAGAGGTCAGGAAACAGTCAACGCTCAATGGACAAATCTTATCTCAGTCCTTATGGGTGATTATCTTTTTGCCAAAGCGTTCAAAATCATGGTCGAAGCAAACTCAATCGAACTGATGCGCTCGATTTCCCGTGCAACCGAACGGGTTGCTATTGGTGAGCTTCGCCAGATAGAAGAGACTGCAAACTATGATCTTTCTGAAGATGAATATATCAGCATCATAGCAGATAAAACAGCCTCACTTTTTTCAGTATCCTGTGAAACCGGTCCGATTCTCTCCCGGAAAGATAAAAAGGAACGGGAAAACTTTGCTAATTTTGGTGAAAAAATCGGGATTGCTTTTCAGATAGCAGACGACTTATTGGATTTTGTCGGTGATGCTGAGGTTACCGGTAAAGAACCGGGAATTGATGTTATGACCGGGCAGATGACTTTACCGCTTATATATGGACTTAACAAATCAAATAAAGACAGCCGGAAAGAGATCGTCAAAGCTATCAAAGCAAAAGATGATAAGTCGTTTAACCGGGTATATGATTTTGTCAAAGAGACCGGTGGGATTGATTATGCTTATAAACGAGCATCATCACTTGCCCAGCAGGGATTAGACGAGTTATCAGCCTATAATCATTCCGTTTACTATGAACGGCTTGAGGATATGGTCAAATTCACTACCGCAAGAGCCTCATAATTATTTATTTAACTCTTTACAACTTTTTCACTTATCTATAGTATAACTGTTATTATGTTCGGACTTGAATCTATTTCTATAAATCTGTTATCAAAAACAGTTTTGGTAAACTCGCTTGTGCTGGTTTTACTGATTCTCTTTTCAGTATATCTGTACCGGAAAACCAATCCACCGATTTCAAAATGGATGCGGATACTTCTGGGATTTCTGAGAATTGTAGCTATCGTTGCACTCTTTACCTCTCTTTTTGAACCTCTGGTTTCCTATTCGCAACGCTTTGAACGTCAGCCGAAAGTCTCGATTCTTCTTGATGAGTCAAACTCTATGGATAAAGTCGAAGCTGAACGAACCCGCAAAGCCCGCAGAGATTCACTGCTGTCATCCGATTCATTTGCTTTTTTAAAGGATAATTCCGAACTTAAAAGTTATTATTTTGCTGAATCTATTTCTGATGAAAAACAGGAGTTAAATCGGGAAGCAACTTCGGTCGGTAATGCTTTAGATAATATCGAAACAAAAGAGCTTACTGAAAAACCTGATTTTCGTATTCTGTTTACAGATGGTAATTCCAATACAGGAAAAACAAGTTATGCCGTTGCTGAAATTTCCTCAACACCGGTTTATACGATAGATATCTCAATGTCAACAGAACATGTTGATTTCGGAATCGACAAAGTTGATTTTAACCCGGTAATGTTTGCCGGCGAACAGAGTACAATCTCTTTGAACCTGAAATGGAGTAATGCACCAAGCGAATCGGTACCGATACAATTAATCGACTCCGGAAAAGTTGTCGCTCAATCAACCCTGCAGGTCAGACAATCCGACGGATTAAGTACGGTAAAACTTGATTATACACCGACATCACCCGGTCAAAAAATACTCAAAGTATCAATTCCGCAGATTGGGGATGAGGAAAATATCAGTAATAATGCTGAATCGTTTTCCGTAAAGGTCCTGAAAAGCAAACTATCTGTACTTATCCTCTCAGAAAGTCCTGACTATGAAATCGGTTTTATCAAACGTTTTCTGTTATCTGAGGAAAAGTATGATATCGACCTGAGAATACTTGGCAATAATAGCGGAAACTTGAAAGGTTCCATTCCCGGCCGTCAGGCGGAACTCAATGCATTTGATTTAGTTATCCTCCATGATCTATCTACAGATAAACTTGGTGGGTATGAAGATTTACTCAATTCGTTTATGGCTGAAAAAGGTGGTTCTGTCTGGTATCTGATGGGGGAGCTTTTCAGCAAATCGAATATAAACGATAAGATGAAAAAACTTTTACCGTTTTATTCATCATCTCCGGCTGCAATCACCTATACGCAACACCATTTGGAACCGGTAGAAAAAAATATCTTCCATCCTGCTCTCAGAATCGCAGAGTCCCAATCCTCAATCAGAACTATCTGGGCAGACCTGCCTCCGTTTGAGACGATTGTAATTGCGGATGTTACCAATCCGAATGCACAGATATTAGCTACCGCAAGCGGAGGAAGACTTACAAACCAAAAACTTCCCGTTCTGGGATTCCTCAGGCATGGTCCCGGGAAACTTTTTGCAACAGCATCGAATTCATTCTGGAAGCTTGGCTTTGTTAATTTAGGTTTTGGTGAATCGGATATTTATTACAAACGGTATCTCGATGGCGTTATCAGCTGGCTGACGGTCAATGATGATCTGGAACCTATCCGAATATATCCTGAAAAAGATATTTTCTCCCGGGGGGAAAACGTCCTCTTTAAAGGTGTTGCTCTTGACTTAGGTTATCGTCCGATACCTGATGTCTCCGGTGTTATTGAAATTGAAAATGAATCCGGTGATTCTTATCAGGCTGACCTGCTTTTAGTTTCTGAAGATACATACGAAGCATCATTTAAGAATATTAATCCGGGGCGCTACAGCTATACCGGGACATTTTCCAAAGATTCCCAAAAATTAAAAGAATCGACCGGTTCAATAATTGTAAATAAATTTTCACTCGAAGAATATGATACATCAGGGAATCCGGAGGAATTGAAACAGATAGCAGCTTTGACAAACGGCAAGTATTACCGTTTTAATCAGTTTTCTGATTTCATAGAAAATCTGAATCTTGTTAAAATTGATGAAACGGTTTTTACCGAGATAAAACTCTGGAATAAATTCTGGCTGTTATTGATATTTATTGGGGCACTCTCAGCCGAATGGCTATTGAGAAAGATGAATCAGCTAATCTAAGACTTTTTCAACTTTTTTATAAGACGCAACCACATCAGCAAGGTTGATATCTTCGTTTAAAGAAATCTTCTCTTCACAAATGTTTTCAATCAGTTTCTGCATCCGTTCAGCCGATTTCATTATCTGGCTGATGAATTTTTTCTGCTCTTCGTTGAGTTCGTCATCCTCAAGCAAAAATTCACTGTAGCCTAAAATCCCGGCGAGGGGGTTGTTTAAATCATGGTTTAAGGTCAGACAATGTCCGATGTACGGTTTGAGTTTTTGATATATCTCAAATTCAAGCTGAGCTTCTTCGGTTGTTAAATCTAAATTTGACAATATTATTCCTTTGTTGATTCTTACTATACAATTAATATCGGATATTAATCTTTTTTCTGAATAATCAAAATAATCATAATTTTTAATGGAAATCGCCTCTTTTTTTCTCTATTTTACAAGTCAACATAGAGAAAGGAAAATATGAAAATTGCTATACTTGGTGCCGGTCTTATGGGGCGTGCTGCTCTTTATGATGCTGTCCAGGCTGAAGGAGTTACCGGGACAGGCATATATGATATTGATGAAAATTTAGCCTCTGAGATGAAAATCCGGTTTGGAGATGAAAATACCGTTTTTGGTAAACTGGATGCCTCCGATGAAGAGGCCGTGTACGAAGTTCTCAAAGATTACGATTCAGCTGTATCCTGTGTCACTTATAAATATAATCCGGGGATAACCAAAGCAGCCATCAAAGCTAAATGCCATTTAGTCGATTTAGGCGGCAATAACGATGTTGTCAATGAACAGCTTGCAATGAACGATGAAGCTGAAGCTGCCGGTGTTATTATCATTCCCGATTGTGGTCTTGCTCCGGGAATGGTTTCGGTCTTAGCTGCTGACGGTTATGCGAAATTTGATAAAGTAGACTCACTCAAAATCCGGGTCGGCGGACTTCCTCAGTCACCAAGACCTCCGCTCAATTACCAGATGGTTTTTTCAGCTGAAGGGCTGATAAACGAATACTGGGAGCCGTGTGTTATTCTCGATGGCGGGCAGAAACGGACGGTTAACCCGATGTCGGCTGTCGAACATCTTGAATTTGATGGTATCGGTGATCTCGAAGCTTTTTATACCTCAGGTGGGACATCGACCTTACCGGAAACATATAACGGAAAAATTAATTTTCTCGACTATAAAACAATCCGCTACCCTGGACATTGTGAAAAATTCAAACCGATGCTTGAAATCGGACTTGCCAACCGGCAGGAACTTCCGGTAAACGGTCAGTTAGTCGAACCGAGAGCTCTCCTGAAAGCTGTCCTGGATAGAAATCTCTCGTTTAATGACCTCGATATGGTTTTAGTCCGTCTGACGATTGAAGGAAACAAAGACGGGAGCAGTAAAACGGTAGTTTATGAAATCGTTGACCGACAGCTATCCAAAGAGTCGTTAACTGCCATGATGCGAACAACTGCATTCCCGGCAGCGATTATTGCCTGGATGGCAGCGGCTGGAAAGATTGAGCAGAAAGGGTGCAAACCGCAGGAGGTTGTAGTCAACCCGGCTATCTTTCTACCGCAACTGAAAAAACGGAATATCAATCTGGTTATTAAAGAGAGTTAATTTTTTTGTAGGGCAGAATCCTTTAGTGGTTCTGCCTTTATCAATATATCTCCAGTCCTGTGCTGTCAGGCATCCTGCCTGACAGCTTCGTCGAAAGTCAAGACTTTCGACCTACTCAACTACCTTGCACAAATCGTAGGGAACAGGCTTACCTGTTCTTTTTTTTAAAACAAATCTGCCGGAAAAACTATATTCATTTTTATGTTTGATTCAGGAAGGACAGCAACAGAATACCGAACTGTATCTGTATCGGGATGATAGATTACTTCAAGGTTATGCACACCAATCGGTAAAGATGAAAATGAAAATGAACCGGATTTAGACGGCGATATTGCTGCTGTTGTATATCCGCCACTTCCGTTCGGATAAATCAAACGGACAAGCATTGAATCAGCATACACCGTTCCCGGAGCCTGGCCGGATGCGTCGATGATATATCCTGAAACTGTATTGGCAAGTAAAGCATTCACCGAAGGTGCCAGCTCTTTATCAATATTGCTTCCCGAACCGGTCGATCGAATTGATGTGCCTGTAAGAATATAATTACTGTTCCAGCTGTCATTTTTAAAATCATTATTGCCGGTTCCGTTGGTCATATAGGGACCATCCCATGTTCCATATCCCGGATTTGAAACCAGAGCGTCAAGATTCGGAGGGAGAGCGCCAACATCACCGACATAGCCGAAATCAGAACGGGAACCGTTGGCAAACACATGGGGGTCGCCGACAATCGCATATGCCAGCTGGTCAAGCTCCTGTTTGCTATGTTCATACTGGGCGGTCTGTACCGATGAAGTCATCTGCCGAACAGCAACCGATGAAATTACTCCGATTAAAAGAATAATTAAAACCAGTTCGATGAGTGTGTATCCTTTATTGTTTACCATAACTCCTCCGACAAAAGATATGAATTAAAATGCTCGGAGTTTGGAAGGACCGATACAAGTCGGCGGAGTGTGTCATTTGTAGGCTGATATATAATAAGCAGATCATGATTCCCGACAGGAATAGAATCATATGAAAAATACCCGCCTAAATCGGGGTAGATACCTTTGCTTACTAATGCACCGGCACCGTTTGGGATTGTCAGTAATACAACTATTGAATCTTTATATATAGTTCCCGGAGGGGTACCATCAGCATCGTATATGTTTCCTGATACACTGTTTAAAAGGAACTCGGATGTATTCTGTCCAACCTTATGAACAATGTTAGTACCGGAACCGGTTGATGTCAGATCAACTCCTGAATACGAATAAGCAACTCCCCAGGCATCTTCTAAATAATCAGAGGGTGTTTGATCGAATCTGTTTTTTACATACGGTCCGTTCCAGGTTGCGTAACCTCCCGGGTTAGTCAACAGATCGTTAAGAGTAGTTGGCAAAGCTCCGACATCGCCGACATAACCAAAATCTGTCCTGATTCCATTATTTTCTAAATTCGGATTACCGCTTATTGCATATCCTATATCTTTAAGTTCGGTTTTGGTAATCTCAACTCGTCCTGTTTCAGTAATCGTTACTGTTGAACGTATTGCAATAGTTGCAAGAATTCCGGCGATTACAACTGCCATGACTACTTCGATTAAGGTAAATCCTTTATGTCCGAAATTAATTTTCATAGTTTAATTCGCCAAAGTCTGTATCTCTGAGGCTGACAAAGCCCGATTATAAATTCTGACATCATCAATATATCCATACCAGTTGAAACCTTTTGTACCGACACCTATTAAAAGTCTGTCAACATTTTTTACGACTCCATTGACCGCAGAGTCAGTATATGTTAAAGTTTGCAGTACACCATCTACATATATTTTGAGAATGTTTCCATGTTCCCAAACCAATGCGATATGCTGCCAATCTGTAGATTGAGAATTAGCTTCTCCTTCAACCTGATTATATCCAGTTGAAGATCTTATTGATGCTTTGATTGTACTGTTTGCCCCTCCATACAATCCACCTCCGTCATACCTGATACCAAAGTTTTCATCACTACCATCCGGAAGTTTTGAGAACATGATGCCTCTATCGACATTGGTGACTTCTGATTTAACCCAAACTGCAAAGGTAACTGTATTGATATCATTGAGGTAATCTTCTGCGTCAGCATCAAACACAACATCATTGCTTCCGTCAAAATATAGCCCCGAACAGTACCTTCCATCTTCTGTCCATGTCGGATCATTTGATTCAATTGATGTTGAGGAACCGAGTACACCGTCATTTCCGTTAGCAGAGACATCAAACACAGTCTGGGATGTAGTATCATTAAAGTCCCAATGAAGGATAAGACCTAAGGTTAATAACGGTTCAGCGGTACAGCCAGACTCTCCACCAGAACCAGATCCGTCAAAATAACTTTCTGTAAACCGAAAAATCCTGTCCGATTTATGCCGGGGAAGTATTGTTAAAAATGTATAAAGTGTATCAATGTTAGGAGTATAAATTATTTGAAACGGATGAGAACCCACCGGAAGCGAATCGAGTGTAAATGAACCGGAGGCATCAGCCTGATATGATTTTGTCAATGTTCCACCGCTGCCGTTCGGAATGGTTATCAGGATTTCTATTGAGTCTATATATGTAACACCAGGAGGATTAGATGCACCATCTAAAATTTCACCGTTGAATTGATTGAGCAGATAATCAGAAGTTGCATCAGCAATTTTTTCGGTAATGGCTGAACTTCCCCCGGTTGAGGTTATCGTGATACCACCGGTATAAGTATATGGTTCCCCCCATTCATCTGTTTTAAATCCATCAGTATCTTCGGTGATTTCGTTTTTGATATATGGGCCATTCCAGGTTGCATAGCCACCGGGGTTTGATTTAAGTGCGTCAAGATTAGGAGGAAACGCTCCGACATCACCGATGTACCCAAAATCCGACCGCATCCCGTTGTTTGTAATCTCAGGATTACCCCGGATTGCATCTGCAAGCATCTCCATCTCACGCTCGGTGGAAACTTTCCTCTGGTCGGTGATTAAAACCGTCATAGACTGCATGGCGATTGAGGCAAGTATTCCAATCGTTATAATAATGATTGTAACTTCGATCAATCCAAAGCCAAGTATGTTATTAATTTTTCTCATATTTAGTTTGTATAATAAACCTCAACCCATACTTGTGTTAGTCTTGCTTCTCTCCTGAGCCCGGCACCAATTTGTAAATCATCGATTTCTGACCAAGTCCATGATGATGATGTATTTGGATTTGTTGCATAAGTCGTGGAATAAATCGTATAACTGCTTGGAGGTGTTAACTGGGACCCTTGATAATTGTTTCCATGAGTACGAATATATGTTCTTGCTTTTTGGTTTCCATGATTACCATCAACATTGATAAAGACAACAACAGAATCGATTGTCCCTGTTCCCACTGAACTGTTTTCAACATTGTATAAATCATATTGCCAGCTGTTGTTTTCACCTTTGACATACGTTCCATTATCATCTGCTGTTACTTCGTCGACACACTGCCAGTTGGTAGAACAATTTTCATCCTCTAATTGACTTGAAGAACCGGAACCGTTTGGACGGAGTGTCTCAACACCGGAAACACCGCTACCTCCTCCACCTGATGATGTGTCGCACCATAGTACATTTGGAATCTGTATATCTCTATGCAGGTTAGATTTCGGATTAATGTTTACTTTTGAACGAATTGTATCATTGGATGTGAGGTTTATAACAAATATATCATGCTGTCCTATCGGTATTCCATTGAATGATACAAAACCGTTAGCAGCTGGATTATTGACATCGGTTTGCATCCCGCCGACTCCGTTTGGGTAAGTGACCGAAACAGAGATTGAGTCTTTATAGATAATGCCCGGGGGACAGTATTGGAAATCAAAAATAGTAAACGATATATTGTTTGTAAGTAAATCAGCTGAAGTCGATGCAAATTCCTGTGTAATACTGCCGCCGCTTCCCGTTGATGTAATCGCTACTGAACCGGAGTATGAATATGTTTTTCCCCAGCCATCTCTTAAATATTCAGATTCTATCGATGCTGAGGCTGTATAAAAATCATCTTCTATATAGGGACCATCCCAAGTCCCCATCCCGGGGTTTGTAACTAAATCAGCTAGAGAAGAGGGGAGAGAGCCGTTGTCGCCGACATATCCAAAATCAGTTCTACTGCCGCCGGAGACTAATTCAGGATTTCCGGCAATCGCATAAGCAATCTGTTTTAGTTCCTGTTTTGTCTCTTCGGTTTTGGCAATATCGATGTTTGGCTGCATATATCTGAATGCTACCGTAACAAGAACAGCCAATACGATGATTACCACAACCATCTCAAAAAGAGAATATCCATTATTTTTAGTTAGTTTCTGTCTCATAGATATATATCCGTACTATCGTTATATATCGACAGATATGACAATGAGATAAGGATTTACTGCGAGAAGACAGGCATAAAAAAACCCGCATTGCTGCGGGTTATATCTTTAACTGTTTCATTTTAAAACGTATCATCTTCCCAGTCGGATTCTTTGGGAGGAATATTAATAACCATATCAGTAACAACCTTACATTGGCAAGCTAATCTTGACTGATCAGTAAGATTTTCAGCTTCATCAAGCATATCTTCCTCATCTTCAGTCATCTCACCAAGTGAATCAAAACCTTTTTCAACTACGACATGGCAGGTTGAGCAGGCGCAGTTACCCCCGCAATTATGATCGATCTGGATATTGTTATCGAGCGCGGCATCAAGAAGGTTGGTACCTTCAGCGACTTCAATTTCTTTGTCAGCCGGTAAAAATTTTATTTTTGGCATGTTATAGCTAATCCTTTATTTCTATTCGTAGGGCTGAGTATAAAAATAAATTTCGGAAAATCAATCTATTTTTTCTCTTTATATAAGAGAATATTATCATGCTCATTTCCAAAACGGATAGATTTTGCATGGGGAACTAATTCTGCGGTAAGTTTCATAAATGCCCAGGGTGGAATGATTGCTGAAGAACATCCCCGTACCAGAACTTTTTTACCGGAATATGTTGAAAAATCGAATGATTCTACGGCATGTAAAAAGGAATCTTCTGAAAAGATTCCTTTTTCGGTAAAATCAGTTGGATCAAGTACTGTATATGTCATATTAACAGCTGAATGATGTTCCGCAACCGCAGGAGCGTTTTGCATTTGGATTTTCAAATGCAAAGCCACCCCCGAGCATTCCGCCTTTATAATCCAATACAGTACCTTGAAGGTATGATAAAGCTTTTTCGGAAATGACGACATCAATGTTGTTTATCTTGAGTTCTTTGTCATCATCGAGCTTTTCTGTATCAAACGCCATACTATAAGACATTCCGGAACACCCACCGGCAGCAACACCTAACCTCAGGTAGAGACGCGCTTCGTTTTCTTCGGAAGCTAACCGACTGATTTCAGCAGCAGCAGAATCAGTGATTGTCACGATTGTATTACTTGACTGTGTATTTGTCTGTTCACTCATCTATAAACTCCTTAACAAGTATTTGTTTCAGTTCTTACTAAACATCGGTTGGAATTTTTTGTTCCAATCAATTTTTCAGTTTCATATAGTGAAAAAACGTAAAAAAAGACCTATTTGAAGCTTTTAGAAGGTTAATTATACTTTTTTCATCCATTTTATCCCCTGAATATATAAAAAAATGTAGTTTTGTAAACTTTTTTATGGACTAATGGCATCTTTTTTAGTATAATCAGGACAAAATGGAAGTAAAGGTAAATTTTTAAACATTATAAAGCACAGGAAACGATTTAAATGAGACTTTCACGTAAATCAGATTATGCCTTACGAGCAGTCAGACATCTCTCAACATTGCCTAAAGGTAAACTTGGCTCGATTAACTCTGTCAGTGAAGCAGAAGAAATCCCGAGAGAGTTCTTAGCAAAAATATTAAAAGACTTGACCCGAAGCGGGATTTTAGTCTCATATCAGGGTGTTACCGGTGGTTACCGTATCGCAAAATTACCTAAAGATATCACGTTTTTAGATGTAATCGAAGCTATTGATGGTCCGGTTCACTTGAATCTTTGTACTGAAGATGACAACTGCCGTTGTGAGCGTCAGGGTACCTGCCAGATGAAAGATTTCTGGGCTGTACAGGAAGGTTCTTTCAAAAAGTCCCTCTCCCGCGAACATTTTGGTAAATATAAGCGTGCAGCGAAAGAAAATTCGGATCAAATTTGACCTAATTTTCTCTTGGGGCTT
>QQUK01000066.1 GCA_008501655.1 Calditrichota bacterium | reverse complement strand
CTATGAGCTGGTCAGCTTTACCGAGGATATCTTTTCTGACCGCTTCAAGTTCTGCTGTGGAGAATAGAGGCATTGCTTTTTGTGCTTCCTTTAAGCCGTTTTTTACATCACCTGATTCTACTTTTTCGGTAGCTTTTTTAAACTGTGTTTCGGCTTCTATATAAAGTTCAGTTACAAGGGTAGGTGCTTTAGCTGTCTGGGCTCGTTTTCTCTGATCAAGATATTCCGATAATGCAAGCTTCCCGACTTCAGTTGATTTAATTGCATTTTCAATATATTCCCGTGCCTGCGAAACTTCTTTATCAATGTTTTTTTGGTTTTTTTGCTGGGAGATCGCTTGTCCTGCTTTTTTAAAATATTCCTGTGCTTTCTGCCATGCTTTTGGAGCAAACACCGGTGTTTCTAAAACTATAGCTGAATCGATCACTGCCGAAAGTTCATCGTATGCATTTCTGTCTAAAGCAAAAGAATTTGTACATACAGTTCCGATGAATAAAAAGAAGATTATAAGTTTCCCTGTAGATTTCATAATTGGTATCCTTCTATTGATATTTTATGACCTAATAATAGCCATATAGTCTCTTTTATGACAAGATAAAAATAAAAGATAACCTGAGAGCGATAGGTGGAACAAGAGATAAAAAGGCAGGAAATTATACTCCTCTCTTGTAAAGCATTGTGTATGTAAATGATTATGAAGGGATATTCGGAGTGATGGTTACTTTTGATGACTTGATTCAATACGGAAGACCAAATCTTCGTTGAGCATAAATGAGGTCGTTGGACTGATTAATAATTTGCTTAAAGAAAAGTGGGAAATTGTACCATTTCACCTTTTTATCAATAACATAATCTCATTTGAACTGTGCTCTTTAAGTGAGATATTTTATTTTGACTTGAACTCATTCTATAGCTTATTTATTATCAGATGTTTAACACTAAAATGTATAACTAATATGACTGACAAAACGAAATCGATAGTCAAAAATATAATCAAATTTGCACTGGTTCTTTTGCTGGTGTACTTTATTGGTAAAAAGATAAGTGAACACTGGTCTGAAATTGTCGCATACGAGTGGACAATCGATTATCCCATGCTGCTTTTATCGATTCTTCTGCATGTCATTACCTTTATGGCGTTTTCAAAAGTCTGGTGTTATCTGATATCAGGGTTTGGATACAATGTTCCTCTTAAATATGGTTTTAAACTTGCTTATATAGGAACTCTCGGCCGTTATCTTCCCGGGAAAGTCTGGTCAATCTTCGGGATGGCGTATCTTGCTAAAAAACTTGGCATCAAAGAAGAGGAGTCAATCAGTTCCTGGATAATCGTTATCATCTTTTCTCTGCCGACAGCATTTTTGATTTCTTTTGTTACCCTAATGGTGTATCCATCGCTGATGACTGAACAGCTCAGGGAATCTCTCGGTGCTACCTTTTATTATCTTTCTGCTTTCACATTAATTGGTTCATTGATTCTGATTATAGTTCCGAACAAAGCATTTGGGATTTTTAATGTTGTGCTGAAAAAAATCGGAAGGCATGAAATCAATTTTAAAATCACACCATTTACCGCTTTAAAGATCTACATCGGTTATACAATCAGCTGGCTGCTTTTTGGTATCTCTTTTTATTATTTTCTGCAGGCGATAACAGTAGAACCGACAATCCCGTTTTTTGCTGCAGCCGGCGCATATGTTTTCGCTTATCAGATTGGTTTTGTAGCTATCTTCTCACCGGGAGGGGTTGGGATTCGTGAATTCGCAATGTTGACGATTCTTGAACCGTACTTTGGATCTATCTCTGTTGGAATTGCAGTGGCAGCACGACTCTGGAATATAGTTGTTGAACTTCTGTCGGCTGTTGTCGCTCTCTGGATAAAACTTCCGAAGAATAACGAATAATAAAAAAAGCTGTCTGAATCAGACAGCTTTTTTATAGTAGTTGTAGTTATTGCTTAAGGATTTGCACTCTCAATACAACCGCATGGCAGATCCGCACCATCGTTGAACATATATTCAACAAACCGTACCAGGTCTGCGATATCCGGACCCTGACAGTCACCATTGATATCAATGGCATTAAAATGAACAGGAGGCGGACCGCCGTTGAACATGTAATCAACCAATGCAACAAGGTCTGCAATGTCAATCGAGGCATTGAGGTCAAAATCACCGGTTAACAAAGTTGGAAGTTCTATTTGATTCCGGTTTTTATCGAATTTCGGATATACCGGTAACGATAGTGTATCAACAAATGTCAATCTTCTCGATATATCATCATACAAAGTTGTATCAAATTGAACTGTCGACGGGTTATCACAACTGTAACTTGTTCCGTTGAAAGTAATGTTGAAAATATCTGTTTCACCAACCGGAATTTCTGCACCAAAGGAATTTGAAAGGGAAACAAATATAAATCCTGAATCATCAGTTTTATTTTGTATTATGTTGTAATCCCACGAATCGGTGATAAATCCGAAAGTACTGACAGAAAGTATATTCATTCCACCTGGTACCTTGATAGGGATTGATGCTCCTTTAATTGGTTGGGTTAGTTTTACAGATGCAGATACTACATTCGAACCGTAGGTTGCCGTCATAGATTCTATAATAAGAGAATCGTATGTTGGCACAACAAACTCGCCGAATTCAACTATTGCCCAAAGCTGGCTTATGGTACTATGCGGAGGAAGGGTGTCTTCGGGGACATCATTCCAATATCCGGCGTTTCCGTTTGATGCACCCCAGATAGCGAGTGCAGACCCATCACCGTTGGGCTCACCGGAATCCCAATTCGTATATCCAAATTCTTCACCATTTATCCAGCCCCACCCGATTGAATCAAGTCCACCGAGATAAAACTCATCGGCAACCGACGGTTGACCGGTATTACCGACAAGAATGTTATCATATATAAACTGGTTTTCTTCCGGTGATGTAATCGTTGCAAGATAACCACTATCACCATTATGTTCCAATTGTTCAGCTAATATCCGTTGTTCATTCCAGGGCTGTACTATAGAAATGATTCCGTACCAGTGGTCGTTGCCTCCTTCAAGAGAAGACCATTGAACAAGATTAATTAGAGTATCCGGTACAATCGTTGTTGTATCCGGCTCTCCGAATTCTACAATAGCCCATAATTGACTGATAGTACTATGAGGAGGGAGAGTATCTTCAGGAACATCATTCCATTGACCGGCATTTACAGTTGAAGCTCCCCACATTGCAATAGCGGCACCATCTCCACTAGGTTCACCGGATTCCCAGTTTGTAAAGTTGAATGATTCACCGGTAATCCAACCCCAGCCCAGGGAATCATAGCCTCCTATGAAAAATTCATCGGCGACTGAAGGCTGATCGGTATTGCCTATAAGAATATTATCATGAATAAACTGATTTTCACCACTTGATTTAACTGTTGTCAGGTAACCGGTAAATCCATTGTATTCCAGTTGCTCGGCAAGCGCACGATGTTCATTCCAGGGTTGTACAATCGGAATTATTCCGTACCAGTGATCGTTACCACCTTCTGCTGATGACCATTGGACAAGATTTATAAGTGTATCTTCAGGTTCTGGAGAGACTTCAGAATCACCAAATTCTACTATGGAAAATAACTGATGATCAGATCCGATGGGACCGTCATGAGGAACATCATTCCACAATGCAGCTTTTGACCCTTGTGACGCACCCCACATCGCAATAGCAATACCATCTCCGTTTGGCTCACCTGAGTCCCAGTTAGTATAGGTAAAAGCTTCACCGGTGTTCCATCCGTTTGTTGTTTTACCTCCAAGATAAAATTCATCAGCAATACCACCGCCGGTAACAGCTGATAATATATTATCCTCAATAAATTGATTCTCTTCAGCGGATGTGATGGAAACCATGGTACCCGTTTCTCCGCTGAGATCAAGAGTA
>QQUK01000356.1 GCA_008501655.1 Calditrichota bacterium | reverse complement strand
GGTCTGTGTGACCCCGATTGAGAAGATTGATAATGCTCTGATAATTGCCTCGAAAAAAAATGTCATATTTACATCATTTGGCGACATGCTCAGGGTACCGGGTAGTAAGAAAAGTCTCTTATCGGTAAAAGCCGATGGTGCTGATATACGAATGGTCTACTCCCCCCTTGATACAATCAAGATTGCACAGGAAAATCCAGACAAGCAGATTGTCTTTTTTGCTGTTGGATTTGAAACGACCGCTCCGTTGACCGCCATGACTCTGCTGACAGCAAAAAAACTGAAACTTAATAATTTTTCCGTTCTTATCTCGCATGTTTTAGTACCACCGGCTATAGAGGCTCTCCAAAGAAATCCGGCTACCCGTGTGCAAGGTTACCTCGCAGCAGGACATGTCTGTACAGTAACGGGCTATGAAGATTATCTGACTCTTGCTAATAAATATAAAACACCGATTGTTGTAACCGGATTTGAACCGGTCGATATTCTTGAAGGGATTTATAAAGTTGTGAAACAACTTGAAGAAGAGAGATACGAAGTAGAAAATCAATATAGCCGGGCGGTTACCGAAAAAGGAAACGAATCAGCACAGGCTGCTTTACGGAGAGTGTTCAGGAGATCAAATCAGAAATGGAGAGGTATCGGCGAGATTAAAAATTCCGGCTTTACCTTATCTGATGAATATAGTCAATTCGATGCGGAAGCTATGTTTTCTCTTGAGAGTAAATCTGTGGTTGAGCATGAAGATTGTATATCCGGGCAGATACTTCAGGGTATCAAAAAACCGAGTGCCTGTACTTCATTTGGTACATCCTGCACACCTCAATCACCAAAAGGAGCAACGATGGTTTCAAATGAGGGTGCTTGTTCAGCTTACTACACATACAAAAAAAAGGAAACAGTTTGAATAAAGATACAAAGGAACTACGTATGAGCTCTCCGGTTGTGAGAATCTATCAAGAAAACATTCAGCTTGCTCATGGTTCAGGCGGTGAACTTTCAAACAAACTCATATCTGAATTATTCCTCAGTGCATTCGGCAACGATGAACTTAATAAAATGAATGACAGTGCTGTTCTACAGACAAAAACAAAAAAAATAGCTTTCTCTACAGATTCATTCGTTGTTGACCCGATATTTTTCCCGGGAGGGGATATCGGAAAATTAGCTGTTCATGGAACAGTCAATGATTTAGCGATGTCCGGTGCCGTACCCAAATTTCTTTCCTGCGGATTTATCATTGAAGAAGGATTCCCAATCAGTGATTTACAGAAAATAGTCAATTCTATGAAAGTTGCTGCTGAAGAAGCAGAAGTTAATATTGTTACCGGAGACACCAAAGTAGTACCAAAAGGTAAGGGTGATAAATTGTTTATCAATACTTCCGGAATCGGTTTTATTGAACATCAATTTTCGCTCGGAGCAGAATGTATCCAGCCGGATGATGAGATAATCATATCAGGAACAATCGCAGATCATGGGATGTGTATATTGTCACAACGGGAACAATTATCATTTGAACCGGAAATTGAATCCGACACAGCCCCTTTAAACAAGCTCGTAAAATTGGTTATTGATAAATTCGGTTCAGCTGTTCATGCCTTTCGTGATCCGACAAGAGGTGGTGTGGCAGCCTCTCTGAATGAGTTTGCAAAATCTTCGAATACAGGTATTCAGATTGAGGATGAATTAATTCCTATCAATAAAGCGGTAAAAGCTGCATGTGAAATTCTCGGAATAGACCCTCTCTATGTTGCCAACGAAGGTAAATGCCTGATTGTAGTCGAGCGTGGATATGGAGATGAAGTCGTACAATACATAAAACATTATCCACTTGCTCCAAATGCTGCTAAAATCGGACAAGTTTCAAAAAAATATCCACAACAGGTGCAGATTAAAACACTATTAGGAACTACTCGTTTTGTCGATTTACCCGTTGGTGAACAACTACCAAGAATTTGTTAGTGTATGTCGATTCTATAAAAATCTACTCTTTCGAATCCCTGATTAACTAAGTCACACTGAGAGGAATGGTAGTGTGATTTATTCTTTAAAACAGTGACGAATATTAAGTAACAGTAACCCACCCCAAGGAATTGACAACTTATCTATCTCGCATCTATAACCATATTCTCAAAATAACCAAACCCGTTACCATGTCGTTGATATGCAACCACCAAGTCCGGATCGCCATCATCATCAAAATCCGCAAACGTAAACCGATAGGCATCAGCCGGATATGTTAAGATTGAGGGCGGGATAAACTCGAGTGCATATTTACCTTTGTTCAGAAAAACAGAACACCCGCCTTCGGAGATACCTCCTGCAACAAGGTCGGTATGGCCATCTGCATCAATATCAAGAGTGTGAGCTAACAAAGGGTTATTGCCAGACAGTGATATAGGCGACATCAAACCAGCCCCATTACTCAGATAAACATGTACATTACCACTTAAAATAACGAGGTCGGAAAGTCCATCCTGGTTTATATCTCCGGAATGTAACCATTCACCTCCGTAATAATCAGAAATTTCTATAGGGTTTAACAGGGAGTCGTTCTTGTTATTAAATAACAGATATTTACCTCCATAGGAAAGCATCATAACATCATCGTAGCCGTCACCGTTTACATCGCCACCGACTGTCCGAATAACACCAAGTCCGTCCTGAGAAGGATTTTCAAAATATATAACATCAAAAGTACCGTCACCTTTACCTTTGTATATCGTAATCCTGTTCCTTCCGTTGACCTCGCCTATTAAATCAAGATAGCCATCGTTATTGAAATTAATTGGATTAAAATTAAGCAGGTGGGTGCTGTCAAAAATATATCTTTGACTAAAATTTCCAGTGCCGTCATTCAGTAAAGAAATCATTTGAGTAGAATCTGGCCACCCGGAACTTCCGTAACGGATCGAGAAGACAAAATCCGGTCCGTTGGCATTGTCAAAATCACCGCAGACGACATCGTAGATACTGAACTGATTATACTCTGAGAAACTGAGTGTAAAATTACCGGCGCCATCATTGAGGTATATATATATGTAACCACCCGATTGGAACAGGGCAACATCAAGATCACCGTCGTTGTCGAAATCACCGGAAAAAATCTCTCTGATTGCAACAGTCGTTGAGTACAACACCGGTTCGGCGAAAATCGGTATAGTCGTACCCGAAACAATATTTGAAATATCTGATTTGTTACCGACTTCATCGGTTGATTTCACTGCTACATAGTATTGCCTGTTCGCAGACAATCCGGTGATAGTTAAACTCTGGTGCTGTCCCGAAGGAGCCGGGCTGATAGTGCTGTCAGTCAGTAAACAGTTTTTAAAATTACCATTATTCATCTCCCAGATTTGGTAACGTATGTCGTAGGTAGTAGCCTGTCCAACTGAATCATTATCCCCGGGTGCTTGCCATCCAACGGTGATTGAATTATAAGTAGAATCCAACAATTCGAGGCTGTTAATATTGTTAGGAGGAGTGTTGTCAAATTCGACTTCGATTGTATCGGAATCATAAGCAATGTGGTTTTTAAAAATCTCTCCATTCACATTCTGTGTCTTGTGACTATAAACCCGGCAACTAAGGTGAAGTAAGTCACTTGGGTATAAGGCGGTGTTAACAGAAAATTTCAATGGCAGTTGAATACCAAGATAACTTTTGAGAAGAACTGAATCGCCAATAAAAAGAAGAATACTATCTATAGGTTCAATAGTAGCATCACTTATTAAAACCGAATCCCAGCCCGTTAAAGTGCTTCCACTTAGAGGATAGGTGATTTCTAATGACTCATGGCTGAAGTTACTTTCAGAGGGAGAGTCGCTGCATCCGGCAATAACCAAGAAAATAAAAAGTAAAAGATGCGATACAAATTTCATAACATCACCCCGCGGGTTTTTGAGAATCTCTATTTATAGCATAGA
>QQUK01000027.1 GCA_008501655.1 Calditrichota bacterium | reverse complement strand
CAGGAATCTCTTGATAATTGCCCGTGCTGACTATGAGGAAGGTGAGAAAAAGCTGAAAAGAGCCGGAGCTGACCAGGTTGTCACTCCGCATGTGTTAGGCGGTGTTCGGATGGCGATGGCATCGCTGCGCCCGAATGTCGTTGATTTTATGAAAACGACCTCGTTGGGACAAGGCGGCTTGTCTATTGAAGAGCTTCGTATTCCGGAGAACTGTACGTTTGCCGGCAAAACACTTGTAGGTTCAAATTTAAAAAATGATTACGGCGTAACTATTATTGGTATAAAAAAACTTAATCAGGAGATGATGGTCGCTCCCGGTCCGCAAACAGTACTTGATGAAAATGATATTCTGGTTCTGATAGGAAGTGAAGATGGACTTGAAAGAATTTCTAATACTCTTGCATCGTAGATAATAGAAGCTATATTATATGAGTAAATTATACTATGGGAAGGGATTTATGTATAGATTATCACTTTTAGTACTTTTTCTCCATATCATTTTATTTACACCAATCGCCACTTCACAATCAATATCTATTGATTCCGTTGATGGATTAACTGTCGATGGGAAACTTGATGTTGACCTGAATTATATTACATTTTACATCCGTATAACCAACGATTCATTACCTCATACAGGGATAACAAACGGATTTCGGGTATATTCCAACGATGGTGCTGAATGGGGAGCAACGGTACCTGACACGATTCCTCTCGGTTGGAAGAGCTGGTTTGATTTAATATTTGAAATGAATACTTTTTCAAATGACGGAGCTGGTGCTGACACAGTCGGATTTGGTGGAGCTTCTTTATTTGGCACCGGTATTCCCGGAGATTTTGATGAGCAGGCTTATACGATAAGGATCGGACCTCTCAGTTTTAATAATGCCGGTAAAACTTTATTCATTGATAAATCTTTTTATCCTCCAATCGGTACCTGGACATGGGCCGGACCGGCAGCAACTCCGAGTTGGGAGGGACCGTATAGCTATCAGTTCAGCGGTTTTTCTGAAAGCGTAAATATCGAAGTTGAGCCGGATACAATAAAAAAAGATATCTATCTGGCGGATTTGCCGGTAGTTTCAGATTCATTTCAAGTTTATTCATGGGGGATAAGCAGCTCTGCTGATATTAAAGCTACTGAATCTATTGATTGGCTGGAACTTGTCAACGACACCGGAACAACCCCTTTGATGATAACCTGTATCATAACAATCCCTGATGATTCAGTGACAACATATTTTGATTCTGTAATGATCACAAGTGAATATGCTGCCAATTCACCTCAATTTGCTTACGTTAGTTTAGTTATTCATAATGATGCGACTGATATACATTCATCTGATTTTGTATTACCTGAGTCATTTGCTTTGTATCAAAACTATCCGAACCCATTTAATCCTTCGACAAATATACAATTTGATTTGCCTCAAAGTTCAATGGTGAATTTTAAAGTATATAATATCTATGGTCAGACTGTATATCAGATGGAAGAATCATATACTGCCGGCTCGCATACTATTTTGTTTGATGGAAGTAAACTACCGTCGGGGATATATTTTTACCGAATTATAACAGATGATATTGACAGATCTAAAAAAATGATGCTTCTGAAATGAAGTTACTGCAAACTTGCTGTTAAATGACTTGCATATAAATTTTGAAGTACTATCTATTAAATATAGAAATAAAATTACTGACAATTATACTACAAATTAAGTCTCTTTTTTGGGGAATGTACAAATGAAAACAAAAACAATCTTTATCATCATTATGATTCTCTCCTTTGCTGTTCCAACTGCCTTTTCACAATCAGTTACTTTAGATGGTGTCTCAGGTCTCGACGGAAGCGGATATATTCCGGTAGACGGAGGAACGGTTACTTTCACAATTGGAATGAATGTGAATGGTACCGGTCATACCGGTATTACCAACGGTTTCAGTATTTCTTCACCTGATGGTGCAACCTGGACTACGACGGTTGGTGATACAATACCTGCAGGCTGGGATGACTGGTTTGATTTGATTTTTGCAATCAATCCTTTCAGCATAACCGGAGAATCTGCTGACACTGTTGGATTCGGGGGTGCTTCTCTGTTCGGCGGCGGGATACCTGGAACATTTAATCAGGCTGCATATACAATTACAATAGGTCCTTTTGATGAAGCAGATAGAGGAAAAACGATAGTTCTCGATTCCTGCTTTTACCCACCGACGGGAACATGGAAATGGGCTGGTCCGGTTATATATCCGACCTGGGATGGACCCCATACTTATTTGGTCGATCCTCCGGAGTTATCCGATGACATTATAGCTACACCTGATACGTTGATGTTTTCGATGCTCACTAATTTTGAAGGAACCATGACAGATTCATTTATGGTTTCATCTTCGGGAGGAGATTTTGATTTTAGCTTATCAGAAGGTTCTCCCTGGCTGACTCTTTCTCAAGCGAATGGCACAACACCTGAATATATACTTGTTGATGTTAGCAATCCGGGACCTGAAGGATTACATACAACCGATATTGAGATTACATCAGCTTTTGCGGTAAACTCACCACAGTTTGTCACGGTTCAGGTTGAAGTAATAGAGCCACCGAAGTATCTTGAAATTGATCCTACCGAACTGAATTTCACTGCACAAGTTGGTCATGGTAATCCGGGCATCGCATATGTTCAGGTTTCTGAGGTGAATGATTATGAGATAGCTTTTGAAGCTCATAATAATGATAGCTGGATTGATCTGATTGATTCTGCGGGTACAACACCTGGTTCTGTCGGTATTCAAATTGAGATAGCCGGACTTACACCGGGAACGTATGTTGATACTGTTTATTATAACTATGATGATGACCCTCAGGATGGATCAACGTTTTATACTTTGATAACTCTTGAATTAGAAGCTAATGCCATTCCGGAACTTGCTTTGTCGGGCAATGAATTTTTTATTGATGAATGCGAATCAGTAAGTATTTCTTACACAGCAACTGATGATGATGGGGACCCTTTGACAGCATGGTTGGAACCAGTTATTGATAATATGACGATACTGCAACCAGCCGGTGGTTCCGGATCTGTGAGTTTTGACCCTGATTATACCCAAGCCGGAGTTTACAACATTACTGCATATTTGACTGATGGTATTGATACTGTTTCGAGTCCATTAACAATAACGGTTGCTGATTGTGAAGTGCAATTGGAACCAAAAGCAGTTATGAGTCCGTACAGGATGCTGGCATTGTTTGTAGATGCTTTGGAACCGATGACGGGTACTGTAGGGTTTGGTGATTTCGCAGATGGGCATACAGCAAACGATGTTGATTTATCAACAGTTGTTATTGATGGTTTTATTGTACCAACGGCAAACAGTATCGGTACCTGGAGTACTTTTTCCACTGAAATTGTTAATTCTGAATTTGATATAAATACTTATCTGGATCAATATATGCCGTTTTTTGATTCAACTATGCAGGAGTTTACCGTCAGTGGTCAGTTTAATGATGCTACACCATTTTCAATAACCGGGGAAGTGATGCTTCGCGGTCATCTTTCCGGTGATTTAAATCTTGATGGAGTAGTTGATATCGGAGATCTGGTATTTGCGGTCGAGTTTGCGTTCCATGGAGGTCCTGCTCCGCAATACATTGAATCACTTGACCTTAATAAAGATGGTTCTTCTGATATTACCGATATTATTCTCCTGATTCAGATAATGTTCTGATAACCTTAAAAATAATCTAACCCGTCAATCTGATTGGCGGGTTTTTTTATATTCGCTTCAGACTGATTTTATTATATTCAATTAATGATTATTGAAGATAAATTTCACCAGGCTATTGAAAAATATAGTTTACTCAGGCAGAATGATTCCGTTCTTGTTGCATTGTCAGCCGGACCGGATTCCACAATGCTTCTTCATTTATTACATA
>QQUK01000058.1 GCA_008501655.1 Calditrichota bacterium | reverse complement strand
ATTTAATTACATTCTCATCGGTTTTCCAGCGCTGTTGTTGTTTATCGCACTTTTATTCGGTTTTGGCGGGGAAGGAATGCTTTCAACATGGTCATCGCTATTCTATAGTGATGCGACTACAACCCAGGTCCAACAGGGATTTACAAAATTTGATGTAGCCAAGCTGAACCTTCCGGCAATTCAATCCGGAGCATGGCTGTCATTTTTCTTCACAGCTTTAGCAGCTCTGTTTATATGGCTCTATCGTTCAGGGAAATCATCTGCAGTCATACTTTCCGCTTTGATTTTACTTCCGATGGTCAATGGTTTCCGGTTTAACAAAAGGTTTGTAGCAACTCATGATCCCAGAGAATGGCAGTCAAATGCTCTCACAGATTATTTTCAAAATCTTCCCGGTCAATACCGGGTATTGAACTTTGTTTCAAATGCAATCCGTGAAGATTATCTTCCCCATTTTGGTATTGATGTTGTCGTTGGGTATCATGGTAACCAGCTAAAATGGTATGACAACCTTTTAGGCGGTCCCGGAAAAACAAATATGACGAATGCTAACTTTTTAAATATCGTTGGTGCCAAATATTTTCTGCTTCCGGCCAATCAGCAGTTTCCTATTCCCCTTGGAGATAAACCGTTGAAGCAGGTTGCAACTTTCGGACAATTGGCAATAGTTCAAAATGACAATGCGCTTCCCAGAGTATTCTTAGTTGACCAGTACAAAGTATTTGAGAACTATGAACAGGTCAACGATACTATTTTGTATGGTCCGAATATTTTCCGCGATGTCGTCTATCTGGAAGAGGAACCGACTCTTATCTATACACATGATTCCTTATCAACTGATTCTGTCTGGATATCTGAATATAAAAATGAGAATATAACGCTGAATGCAAATGTATCAACAAATCAGATTTTAGTATTAACGGAAAATTATTATGATGGCTGGAAAGTCTTAGTCGATGGACAGGAAACGGAATTATTACGGGCATTCGGTTCATTCCGCGGTGTTGAACTTCCTGCCGGTACAAAAGAAATCAGATTTGTCTTTGATTCCGACCGCTATAATACCGGAAAGATGATAACTTATTTGACAACGATATTCCTGATTATTGTCTTCGGTGGTTATTTTGGTATCGGGCAGATGAGAAGAAAAAAAGAAGAGAACGAATTAGTTGCTGATGAACAGGAAGAGTCAAATTAATCTTCCTGTCGCATAGTTGAATCTGAAGCTAAAATTGATTTAATCCAGATTTCCTTTTTTTCAATTTGGAACTGCCCAGGTCTTTTACCGCCAGGTTGTCTTCCACCGCCACGACCGCCCATACCTCTGCCGCCGGTTGGAGGATTAAAACTATCATTACCGCCAAATCCACCCTTACCACCTCCCGGGGGTTTCATCCCTTTGGGTATGTCATCTTTATCACCCCAGACAAAACCGATTTTAAACTTCTTCTCTGGATTGATTTCTATACCGTATGAATTGGTAGTGCTTTTATGCAGGGGAATTTTAAATTCATAAACAAAAACCTGTTTTTCTTCATCAAAGGCTGCTGCCGGTCCTTCGGAGCCATCGGTGGGTATTATCTTGTTTAACATTCTCTTTTTATCAAAACAAAGAAACTGGTTTTCGGGGGATGTAGGTCTTCTTTTCTCATCGATATCTCCTTTTTCAGAGAGTTTTGTCTCCGGTCCGGCATTGTACTTGATATAAAAATCTTTTTTATCACCGTCCCCATTATCAATATATATCTTTAATCCGGTCATTTTAATCGTTCTTACATTATCCTGACTTTGTGTATGCATTTTGATATACAAGTACTCAGAATCATTACAGACAGCCAATGATACTTCTTTATCTTTGTCGAAATATGCTCCGATACCCTTCCAGTCATCCAGTTTTCCATCAATTGCCATCACATTTCTGGTAAATGTGGAACTCAAGTCTTCTGCCATACAGGCTTGATTTAATACAGAATATACTAATATCAATGCCAGTAGTAATTTTTTATTGAAATCAATTTTCATTTGCTTCTCCAATTTCAGATTATCTATACTCAAAGACAATGTTACCACTCAAATAGATTAATGCATGAGATAAAAAACAGTAATTTAAAGTTTTCTCTTGCCCATAATGTTGTAATCATGTACTTTTTAGTCCGTAAGGTGATTGTATATGTAAAGTGTAGTTTTTTGGGGAAGTATGAAATTATTATTTGTTTGCTTGTTTATAATATTAAATGCAGTTTCGGTTTTTGCTTTCGAGGGGAAAGCTGATTTAGGAACTTCATTATACATGTACGAAGTTGATTCAACTTCTCATGCCAAGTTTTATCAATCGTTGAAAACATCGGTGATACTTTCCAGGGCGAACTTAAAAAAAATCACATTTCACTCATACGGAAGATGGCGTTCTGATTTTTCAAACAAGGATAAATCTGATCCGCAGTTCTCACTGTATGATGCATACATCAAGTTTTCAAACTACATTCCCCAGACAAAAGTAAAGATAGGCAGACAGTTTTCATTTACTCCTATTGGAACGGCACTTATTGATGGTATTGGATTAGATTCTTATTTCTCCAAAAAAGTAAAACTAAAATTTTCCGCGGGTGCTTTTGTCGATCGTTCTGAACCGGATAAAATCCAGAATTTTTCCCAGAACCTCACTTCGCTTTTAAGACTGACTTATAATTTTGATAGATTTAAAACAGGAATTAATTATCTCTACAAAAAGAGAGATGATGAAAGTGCTCTTCATAAAGCAGGGGTTGATTTATCAATATATAGAACGAGTTATTCTTTATACACCAGGGGGACATACGACTTTGAACTGTTGCAGTTTCATGAATTTCTGATTCGTGGTTCCTATCAAAAAGACAAAATTTATTTTTCTACAGAGCTTCTTCATAAAAAACCATCTGTATCAACAAACTCGGTCTTTGCTATTATTGATGCACAAGATTACAAACGAATCCGTTTTGATTTTCAATATAAACTGAACTCAGTATATAAGGTTATCTCTCAAATCAGGAACAGTTTTTTTGATGATGAAAATATTCTCGGAGGGTATGTAGGTATTTCTACATCATCATATACTCTTATGTATAATTTCCAGAATGGACAGGGAACCAAAAATTCCGGGGTGAGTGGTAACATAAGTCATAAAATTAATAATATATATGCGGTATACGGTTCGGTAAATCTATATAAATATAAGATTCAGGATGAGATAGATGAAACTTCGGAATCATATGCTGCCGCTTTCGGTCTTGCCCGACCGATTGGTTCAGCTCTGTATGTACGAGTAGAATATCAGTATCTACGGAATGCGGTAGAATCATCGAATCAGAGAATATATTTAAAATTAAACAGGCAGTTTAAGTTTTAAGCAGGCATGATATGAAAAAACTTGGAATAATATCTTTTATTATATTTTTAAGCGGGTTGTTGTTTGCCTCAATAGGATATAAACTATTGGTACCAGAGTCAGATATAATCTTTTCGCACCAGTTCCATGTTGAAGAGCAGGAATTGGAATGTGAGAATTGCCATATTGATATAGCGGAAAGCGAATTTTCTTCGGATAAGAATATGCCGACGATGGATGAATGTGCAGCTTGTCATGATATTGAAGATGATGATCTCTGTGGAAGCTGTCATAAAAATACCGACGAACCAATGGCAATTCCTGACCCGGACCGTGAGATAATATTCAGTCACAAATTACATCTTGAACTCAACACCGAATGTGCCTTTTGTCATGCTGATGTAGCCTCATCTGAGAAACCATCAGAAAAATTTATGCCTACGAAACCACTCTGTTTCTCCTGCCATGACGATAAAAAAGCTATTAAGAAGTGTGAAGCATGCCATTCAAGCGGAATTTCTGTATCTGATATTCATCCGTCAGGATGGGAAAATATACATGGTACAGAGGCATCTTTGAGGGAGG
>QQUK01000250.1 GCA_008501655.1 Calditrichota bacterium | reverse complement strand
TGTGATAAACAAAGGTTTCATAGAACAACTTTAATTTTCTTCTTAAAAAGATAATACAATTCGACAGATAATATAAGGTAAAACGGTCCATACGTTAGAATGCGTAGTATCGGATAATCAGACCAGACTCCATTATTGTAATATCCTATTAGAACATGGTAAGAGAGGAAGATTGTTCCGCTTAATATTAAAAACGAATAATTTCGAAAGAGTATAATAAAAGGAATTATCCAGAGCATATACCAGTTGAAAATCGATGGTGTTAAAATCAGATACAATCCGAAAATAGCAAACATTTGAAGATATACGTTGTTTTTGAAAGGTTTAACAAAGAACAATGGGATATATGCACTTAAAAATATCGAATAGCAGATATAACGAGCGGTGGTCTGTCCAAAAACCTGTTTGAATAAGAGAAATATCGAACCATTATATTGCCAACTGCTCAGATATGGAACGAGTGAGCCGAAAACATTAAATCCTGAGCTTGCTATAAATGGCAGGTATGAGATAAAGACAATAATCAAAAATGAAATTATAAAGTATAGTCTGTATTTCCCTTTAAAATAGAAAATAAGAAAAGGGATAAAAAAGAGTAGGTACAACTTAACGACTACACCTAAGGCAGCAAGAATGCCGATTAAAAACGAATTTGGTTTTGACTCTTTTAGATTTAACAGGAGCAATATTACAATAGGCAAACCAAAAATATCAAGGTGATTAAAAAATAGAAACTCAATCAGTATCAGGGGGCAGAAAAGATATAACAAGTATGTCCAGTCTGGAAGATCGAATTTTCGCACGAGTATAAACATTAGAAACAGAGAAAGAAATTCAAAAAGTAACGAAAGTAACTTAAATCCAATTATCGAATCGCCACTGATAAGATACGTCATCGCAAATAGATATTGGCTGAGAGGCGGATAGATTGTTACATGCCAGGGATGATTGATGAGGGGATAAATTAAATCATCAGCCAATCCGGAATTTCTAAAATCATTCGGAGAGTAGATATATGGATTATATGCGTGTAATACCATTTTACCTTCCCAAACATAGCGATAGACATCATCTGATAAATAGGTCTGGTCAATTGAATATATAGGAATTGTAAATCTCAGTATGACAGCACATGCTAAAAGAAACATCCATAGGTTCTTATCTTTTTTAAATGATATATTCATTTTTCTTCCAATAAAATAGATACCGAGATAGAGGAGAAATATGACCTGTGATAAAATTATAAATTTAACCATATTTGGTGGGTCGGAAACAGGAAATAGCAGATACAAAAAAGAAACGCAGAAGAGCAGGACTAAAATGATAAGTAGTTTTTTCATTTAGAAAAGCTCCTTGAAAATAAGATATAGAATTTTGGTCCCTGCTTTTACTGTACCCATCAAAGTACCGGAAATTTTAGATTCGCCTATTCGCTGACGGTATGAAACCGGTATCTCTTTTGCGTTTAATTTATGTTTGGCAGCCTTTATCTGTAATTCAATGGTCCAGCCGAAATTTCGATCTTGCATCTCAAGTTTTTGAAACGAACTATATCGTACAGCTCGAAAAGGACCAAGGTCGGTAAAGTTATAGTTCCAGATTAATTTTATCAATCTTGTAGAGAGCCAGTTTCCAAAACCTGCCACAGGGGTCAGATGTTGTTTTGATTCAGCTTTAAGCATTCTTGAGCCTATAACAACATCATAATTGTGATACACTATCGGGTTGAGCAGAAGTCCCATTTCCTCCGGATAATCGGAATAATCCCCATCTAAAAATACAAGTATATCTGTGCGATTGGATGTATGTTCGAGTGCTTTCAGGCAGGCGGCACCATATCCCCGTTCCGGTTCTGACACGACCTGAACACCTAATGACTCTGCAATCCTGGCAGTATTGTCAGTTGAGCCGTTATCTGAGATAATTATTGAATCGACAAAGCCGGGAATATCTTCAAGTACTTTTTGTATCGATTTTTCTTCGTTTAATACGGGAATTATAACTGTTATATAATGTTGATTGTACAATTTTTCAGTCCATAGATTTGTTTCTGTAATTTCATCGTTTTTAAGGTTGAGGTCAACATTAAATATCTCTTTTAACTCAAAGTCTGATTTCTTATCTTATCTGAACTGATGACAAAAAATAAGCTACATTTACTGTATACTGAAATTGGCCGGGGACACCCGTTTTATCTTGATGGTATAATTGAATCTTTGAATAGAAACGGTGGTATTTCGATTGTTCGGACGACATCGTCTGTTTTTGAGGAGTCAAGCGGACTTTCCTATCAACTGTGGAAATTAGTCAGGTATTTGTATAAGGCTGGAGCTCAAAATAATGCTGTAGGTAAATTGTATGGATATTTGCGTAATGAAACGGATTACAACCAGCCCTCTCATCTTATCAATCTTTTAGGTGCAAAAATTAAGAATAAATATCTATCTGATTCTGATCCTTTAATCGTAGCACATCCTCTGTTAGTAGCAATGCTCAAAGAAAAATCAAATCTGTATTATCAGCATGGAGAGCTTATCGCACCGGAAGAATCAGTAGTAAAAGGGGCAGAATTTGTATTTGTCCCAACAGAAGAAGTAGCTGAAAAGTTTTATAAATTTTACTCTAAAGACCAGATTATAGTGACATCACTCTGTATCGAACCTTCAATTGTCCAAATAGCAAAAGATTGTTTTCTGGAGCGAATGATTCGTTACGAGAAGTCAGCTTATCTTTGCGGTGGTTATTTTTCTTCAGGTGCCGAACCTGAAGAGCATATTGATAAACTTATCGGGTCACTCCTTTCGACGGTTCAAGCAGGTCATAAAGCGATTGCATTTGTTCGTCATGATGGAAATTTCTTTAAAAACATAACTAAAAATTTAACTGAACAGAGTATTATTTATCATAGCTTTACTGTCTCTGACCCGGTACCGATAAATTTACCTTCTGTCTCTCTGGTAATATTCAAAAACAGACGGGAAGAGAATATTTTAGCCACCCGGTTTTTCAGATTTTTGGATTACTTTGTTTCCCCGTCGCACGAAAGGACAAACTGGGCTGCCGGGCTTGGTTTACCGATTTTTGTTACTGATCCGCCAATCGGTCCTTTTTCTCCATTAAACCGTAAATTTATACTTGATAATAATATAGGAAATGTTATAGTTGATAGGTTAGAGACAGAATCATTCAGCGAAAAATTAATACTATTTAAGCAGAGCGGTCAGTTGGCAGCTTATGCTGAAAACGGTTTTGGAAAATACAAAATAAACGGTTTTAAAAATATCGTTGAATTTGTAAAAAACAATATTGAATAATCTCCGTATAGTGAAGTAAAGAGATAAAGGAAACAATCAACATAATGTACAAATTAATCGGAACAGACGGCAGCAGGTTATATACATTTAATCTGAAAAACGGTAAATATTCAATTGGGAGAAGTAAAGAAACCGATTTTTTTATACAGGATAAAACTGTCTCAAGATTGCACGCGTATATTTCCTTAAATGATGACAAAATACTGATTCAGGATAATGGAAGCCGGAATGGTACCCGGGTAAATGATAATCCGATTACCGATGAAACTCCTCTGAAAGTCGGTGATATTGTAATGCTGGGTTCGATAGAGTTAAAGATTTCAGATTCCGATGCTGATCATCCGTCTATATCAAAATCAGTCCCCTTAACAGATAATTTAATGAATCTCGACAGGGAAAAATCAGTTTTCCTTTCGATAAATGAAGCTCTGCAGCCATTACCTTCAAAAGTTACTGACCTTCCCGATGTGTTACAGACAATCTTTGAAATGGCTAAAATATTAGTACTTCCTGAACCAAAGGAGAAAATGCTTGAAAAGGCACTCCAGATGGTCTCCCGCGTTATCCCGGCTGAAAGACTCGCTGTTATATCACATCAAGGAGATCAAGAGGTGGAAACCTCGGCCATTTTACTT